>DASVMB010000092.1:0-14587 GCA_036384575.1 Bacillota bacterium | reverse complement strand
TAGCGCTCGCCGCTAGAGAGAGCAAGAGTGAGTCGTCTCTTACTTAACAAGCACATCCAACTCGGCGCGGACTTCAGCTTCAATCCGGGTCAGGGCGGTTTGGGAATCGGCCTCAAACCGCAGTACCAGCACGGGTTGGGTATTGGAGGCTCTTACCAAGCCCCAGCCATCCGGAAAGATGATCCGGGCGCCGTCGATGTCGATTACTTGATACTCCTTGCGGAAGTGTTCGGTTAGGTCGCGGACTACCTGAAATTTACGATCATCCGGGCATTCAAAACGGATCTCAGGAGTGGCATAGGTTTTTGGCAATGCATCGACCATCTCCACCAATGACTTAGTCGAATGGGACAAGATCTCAAGCAATCTGGCTCCGGAATAGACTGCGTCATCATAGCCGTAATAGCGATCGGCGAAGAAGAGGTGGCCGCTCATCTCCCCGGCCAGAACCGCTTGTTCCTCTTTCATTTTGGCTTTTAACAGCGAATGCCCAACCTTCCACATGATGGGAACCCCGCCCAGTTCCCGGATGCGATCAAATAGCTTTTGGGAGCATTTCACCTCACCGATGATCTTGGCACCGGGTTTAGCCTGAAGGATCTCGGCCGCGTAGATCTGGAGCAATTGATCGCCCCACAGGGTACGACCCTTGGCGTCGATCACTCCGATTCGGTCGGCATCGCCGTCCAGGGCGATACCCAGATCGGCGCCGATTTCTGCCACTTTTGCCTTTAGGTCCACGAGATAGGCAGGAACCGTGGGATCGGGATGATGATGCGGAAAGTTCCCATCCGGTTCGGAATAGAGCTCAATGACTTCCCAACCCAGGCTCCGGTATAGGGGAACTGAGGTAAGATTGCCGGTGCCGTTGCCGGCGTCGACCACGACCTTGAGAGGCTTTGGGCCGGGATGGATGATCTTTTGTACATAAGAGAGATAATCGGGGATCAAGGAGCGCTCGATCAAACGACCTTGGCCCGATATAAACCGGCGCTCATCCATGATCCGCCCAATCTCCTGAATATCCTCACCAAAGATGGTAGACTTCCCGAGACAGATTTTAAACCCGTTTTCGTTAGGCGGATTATGGCTGCCGGTAATCATTACTCCACCGTCGACCGGCAGATTGAAGAGGGAAAAATAGACGATGGGTGTCGGGACCATGCCGATATCATATACGGTTAATCCCGAGGTTACGAAGCTCTCAACCAGGCGATCGTGAAAAGGAATCGAGCTAAGACGGCAGTCGAAACCCAAACTGACTGTCTCGACTTTACGTTGTTTGAAGAAAGCGGCGATGGCCTTACCCAAATCGGCCACGAAATCAATGCTCAGATCGGAATCCACCACGCCGCGGATGTCGTATTGGCGAAAAACATGAGTCATCGAAAGAACCTCCCTTAAGTAAACCATATAAGTTAAACAAGTTGTTTCTACATTTTTCCGTAAAAACCTTCCATCGGGAATGAGTTGTGGTGTTTTCACGTTTGTGGTGTCTTCACGTTATTGTAAACCCTTGTACGAGCGCGCGGAAAAAAGGTTTGACTTCCATTGTTATCTATATTATTATTGTAAATTAAAGTAGCAGCATTGTAGGACGGTAGCGAGGTGTTTTTTCATGTTATTAAAAGTCTCCAACTCCCAAGCCGGGGGGCGAGTTCGCATACCCGGCTCCAAATCTCAGACCATCAGGGCATTGTTCCTCGCCAGCTTGGCTCAAGGCAGGTCGGAGATTCATGCCCCGCTTATCTCAAGCGATACTCTTTCCGCAGTCACTACCTGTCAGGCGTTTGGCGCCCGAATCATTCAGGAAGAACAAAAATTCACTATCGAAGGTATTAACGGTTTACCACAGGTCCCACAGGATATAATCCAAGTGGGTAACTCGGGGACTACCCTTCGCTTTGGAGTCATGACCGCTGCGCTGTGCGATGGATACACCGTATTCACAGGGGATGAGCAGATCCGTAGTCGTCCGCTGGGCCCATTACTAACGGCCATTTGTGACTTGGGAGGAATTGCTTTCACCACCCGGGATAACGGGTCTGCCCCGGCCGTCATCAAGGGTCGCGTTCATTCCGGTGCGATCTCTGTCGATGCGGTTACTTCCCAGTATTTGTCGGCGCTCCTTATTCACGCCCCGCTTTTGGATGGGGATACTACCATTCGGGTCACCCGGCTGAATGAAGCCCCTTATGTGGATATGACTCTGGGTTGGCTTGATGGACAAAGGATCAGTTATGATCGCGACGGTTATCGGCAGTTTACCGTGAAGGGCGGTCAGCACTATCAGGCTTTTCGTACCACAATTCCCGGGGATTTTTCATCAGCCACTTTTTTAATGGTGCAGGCTGCAATATCAGGGTCTGAGATGATCTTGGAAAACTTAGATCTTAAAGATACTCAGGGGGATAAAGCGATCTTGCCCGTACTTGAATCAATGGGCGCTAATGTTACCGTGACCGGGGACACAATCCGGATCGTAGGGAATGGCCTCAAAGGCCGGGAGATCGATCTCAACGCCATTCCGGATGCGCTTCCGGCCTTGGCTGTGGCGGGGTGTTTCGCCAGCGGTGAGACGCGGTTGGTCAATGTACCCCAAGCCCGCCTCAAAGAGACCGACCGGATTCGGGTGATGGCTGCCGAACTCGTCAAGATGGGCGCGGATATCACCGAGCTTCCCGACGGTCTCGTCATCAAGTCCAGTTCGCTCAAGGGTTGTTTCTTAAATGGCCATTCCGATCACCGAGTGGTGATGGCATTGGCTATCGCCGGACTGAACGCTTCCGGAATTACCCTCATCGATAGCGCCGAGGCCGTTAGGGTTACTTTTCCGGAGTTTGTCGATATTATCTCCGCATGTGGCGGTAAGATTCGGCTTATGGCGGAAGGGTAATAGGCGTGAGGCATGAGGCATGAGTAGCGCGCCCCACGGGGCGCGAAATCTCTTTAAACGGGTTTTATGTGGAAAGATGGAGGTTGGTCGTAATGATGGGAAATACGTTTGGTAGGGTCTTTCGGATTACCACCTGTGGTGAATCTTACGCCGGAGGTTTCCGGAAACAATTGGACATTCCGAAAGAGTTATACGGCGGGTTGATGACCATTGTCGACGGGGTACCGCCGGGGGTCAAGATCACCGCGGAATTGGTCCAAAAGGAATTGGATAAAAGACGGCCGGGGCGGTCAGCCTTGGATTCTCCCCGGAAAGAGACGGACAGGGTCTATATCTTTTCCGGAGTGATGGAGGATGATCTTTCCACCGGTGCCCCGGTGGGCCTGGTTATTCCGAATGTGGACATTGAGGACGTCCATATCGAACAGTACCGGAGTTATCAGGATGTAGTTCGCCCGGGTCATGCCGAGTATACATACTTCAAAAAATATGGCGAATACGCCGATTGGGTCGGCGCCGGAAGAGCATCAGGCCGCGAAACGGCCAGCAGGGTCGCTGGGGGGGCCATTGCTCAGGCGATCCTGGACAGAATCGGCATTGATGTCATTGGGTTTGTCACCGAATCCCACGGGATCAAGGCCGGACCTATAAGTTACGAAATTGCCAAGGCCAATTACAGGAAGAACGATTTGAACTGCCCCGATCTGGAAATGGCTGAAAAAATGATTGCTGACATCCTGGCGGTAAAAGAGGCCGGAGATACCTGCGGCGGCTTAGTGGAAGTAATCGCCCATGGAGTACCCGCGGGCTTGGGTGAGCCGGTCTTTGATAAGCTGACAGCCACCATCGCCCACGGGATCATGTCGATCGGCGCTATCAAGGGATTGGAGTTCGGTGCCGGCTTTGAACATGCCCGAATGACCGGATCCCAGTCCAATGATTTACCGTATTTTGATGAAAGCTCCGGCCGGGTCCGGTTTACGACCAACCATAGCGGCGGTTTCCTGGGGGGTATCACCAACGGTGAGGAGATTCGGATCCGGATGGCGGTAAAACCGACTCCGACCGTGTCGGTACCTCAAACCACGGTGGATATGAAACAGATGAGAAATGTAACCCTGCAACCGATTACACGCCGCGATCCATCGCTTTGCCCGCGGATCTACCCGGTGTGCGAAGCAATGGTTCGGATCGCCATCCTAGACGCGCTATACATGGCTCATGGATATCAGGCGGTGGCGGGGCTCGATCCCAAATGGGATCGGGTTTGACTAAAGTTTAATTTATCCGTGTCTGGATAGAGGAGATAGGTGATGGAAGAGGTCCGAGTTAATCTAGGTGAACGCAGTTACCCGATATATATCGATCAGGGATTAATCGCTAGGACCGGCAGACTCATACGGGAGCAGGGACTGGACGGAAAGGTCCTGGTTGTGACCAATCCGACCGTGGCGGAGTGGTATCAAGAGCCACTTTTACACTCCTTGACGGAATCCGGTTTTTCCGTGGAGTTTGCAATGGTCCCGGACGGGGAAACCACCAAATCCCTTGAAGAGGCAAACCGGCTTTATGATCTATTGGTAGCGGGAGGATACGACCGGCATTCACTCTTGTTGGCTTTGGGCGGCGGAGTCATTGGAGATCTCACCGGTTTCGTAGCAGCTACTTATATGCGGGGAGTGAGGTTCATTCAAATTCCCACCACGCTCCTAGCCCAAGTGGACTCGAGCATCGGCGGGAAAGTAGCGGTCAACCACCCCCGTGGCAAAAATCTAATTGGATCTTTTTACCAGCCCGGTATGGTCGTAGCGGATGTTGCGGTCTTAAAAACTTTGCCCCACCGGGAATTGGCCTCGGGTATGGCCGAGGTTATCAAGCACGGCATCATCCTGGATGGGAACTATTTTCGGTTCTTAAGCGGTGAATTACCACAGATTGGCCGGGTGGAACCCCAGATCATGACCTGGGTTGTCAGCGGCTCCTGCCGGATCAAAGGGGCGATTGTTGCCGGCGATGAGCGTGAATCCGGTTCCAGGGCGCTGCTTAACTTTGGCCACACGATCGGTCATGCCTTGGAAAGCGTGACCCATTACACCCGTTTCAAGCACGGTGAGGCTATTTCCTTGGGAATGTTGGCCGCAGTAGATATTGCAAAGGCCTTGGGGATTTTGGAAGAGCCCGAACTTGGCAACAGTTTACGCGAGGTTTTTGCCGAGTTAGGTCTGCCCACTACGCTGGTCGATTTACCGTCGACTCCGATCTGTGAAGCCATCCGGATGGATAAAAAAGCAATATCGGGCCAAGTACGATGGATATTACCGCGCCGTTTAGGCGAAGCCGTTATATCCGGGGATGTACCGGAGAAATTGGTGTTACAGGTGTTACAGGCGATGGGGGGGAGTTAATTGCATCACATTTTGGTATTGCATGGTCCTAATCTAAACTGGCAAGGAAAACGAGAACCTGGAGTCTACGGCAGTCAAACCCTGGAAGACATCAACCGTTTAATTCAGTTGGAAGCAGCCGAGATGGACTGTGAAGTGAAGATTTTCCAGCAAAACTCCGAGGGCGGGTTGATCGATTCCATCCAAGCCGAGGCGGAATGGGCCGAGGGTATCTTAATAAATCCCGGGGCGTATACTCATTACAGTTACGCACTTCGGGACGCCTTGGTCTCTGTGGAACTGCCGGTGGTGGAGGTTCATCTGAGTAATATTTATAGTCGTGAAGAGTTCCGCCGCCATTCGGTAATTGCGCCCATAGCCGTGGGACAGATCGCCGGTTTTGGATATAACAGTTATCTCCTGGGTCTTCGGGCGCTGCAGGATCTCCTGAGTGGCAAGACGGTCGGAAACAAACATTAGTCAAAGGAGTCGAAGAAGAATGGATCGTCTGACGAAATTGCGGGAAGCAATGCAAAAAATGGATCTGGACGGGATGTTAATCACCGCGCCGCAAAACCAGAGATATTTGAGTGGCTTCAGCGGTGGAGAAGGGGCATTACTCATCGGCGCCGATACTGCAGTCATCGTTACGGACTTCCGTTATTGGGAACAGGTGGCCCAGGAAGTCAAGGCATTTACTCTACATAAACAGACCGAAAAGCTCTTACCGACCATTGCCAGACTTCTTACCGAGATGAAATGGCGCAGGATCGGTTTTGAATCCGCTCAGGTAACCTTCGGGGAGTACCAATTGCTGCGTGAGCTTATCCCGGCAGGCCAGGAATTGATCCCCGCGGGGGAGATGGTTGCAGAGATCCGCTGGATTAAAGATGCGGAAGAGATCGAACTTTTAGCTCAAGCAGAGGCCATCACCGATCGGGCTTGGCAGGCAACAATGCAGTTAATCAAAGCCGGTGTCCAGGAAAGGGAGTTGGCTCTGGAGTTTGATTACCAAATCCGAAAGAACGGGGCCGAGGGGAACTCCTTTACCACCATTGTAGCTTCAGGTTTTCGGGGGGCGCTGCCCCACGCTTCGGCTTCTTCAAAAACCATTGCTCCGGGTGAGCTCGTCACTTTGGATGGCGGAGCCCTTTATCATGGGTATTGTGCGGACCTCACCCGAACGGTAGTCCTGGGGAAGGCGGATCCAAAACAACATGAGGTTTACCAAACGGTTTTAGAGGCTCAAGAACGGGCGCTCAAGGTTTTACGGGCCGGGATGATCGGGAGCAAGGTCGACGCGGTGGCCCGGGATTATATTGCCGGGCGGGGGTACGGAGCAAATTTTGGACATGGCCTGGGTCATAGCGTTGGTCTACAGATCCATGAGGAACCCCGACTTTCGCTTACTGAAACTCATGAGATTCCGGTAGGGGCAGTAATTACGGTTGAACCCGGTATTTATCTTCCCGGTTGGGGCGGAGTCCGGATTGAGGATCTAGTGGTGGTTGAGACCGACGGGATCCGTAATTTGACCAATAGTCCCAAACAGAATCTGATCGAGTTATAATAGAACATGGGCAACCCTCTCGACAAAGTCTTATTTTCTATGGTAAAATATTGGCGTGCTTAAAAAAGAATTCATTGGTTTTGTAGATCTGGCGAATGTTAAGGGAGGAAACTTAGATGATTTCGGTGACTGATTTCAAGACTGGCATGACAATCGAGATTGACGGCGTTTTATATACCGTAATTGAATTCATGCATGTCAAACCCGGAAAAGGGGCCGCTTTTGTTCGGAGTAAACTGAAGAACATCAAAACCGGATTCACGGTGGAACGGACTTTCAACTCCAACGAAAAAGTGGAAGCCGCCCATATTGATTTCCGTGAAATGCAGTACTTATACAAGAGCGATGATGATTACACCTTTATGGATACGGAAAATTACGAACAGCTGACCATTCCCGCATCCAAGATGGGGGATGCCCCAAAGTACTTAAAAGAGAACATGCTGGTCGAGATACAAATATACCAAAACGACATATTGGGAGTGGATCTCCCCAATACTGTGGAATTGGAAGTGACCGAGACCGATCCTACCTTTAAAGGTGATACCGCCACCGGCGGTTCCAAACCTGCCACGCTCGAGACCGGCGTAGTGGTCAACGTGCCTTTCTTCGTGGTCACCGGGGACAAGATCCAGGTAGATACCCGGACGAACCAATATTTAAAGCGGATTACCAAGTAACCTTTATTAGACATATTCATCGATTGACCAAGACCGCAGCGGGTTGTTACCGATACGGTCTTTTTGATTTCAATGTTTTTTATGACTATTCATTTTGTTCGCGAACTGTTTTGTCAATGGCACTATTGTCCCTGTACTCATTATTCTCATGGTCAAAGGTATATTTTTTGTCTTTTAGTATTCCGGATCGGATTGATGGATTGTTCCGGGACATATGGAGGTTCTTTTTTTGGACTCCCGGCTGAACTTTCTTATCTTCATTATATTTAACCAGTTTTATAATATCAATCAATTTACTTCGGTATAAGAAACCCGGGATCAGGGAAACTATAGAATGCGTTTTAATACTCCCTTCGTTTGAAAAATTGAGTTTTGGGCAACCCAATTCATCCAGTCTACTCGAAAGGGGAAGATAATTGTGAGTGATCTCAAGGCAAAGGCCGCTTATTTGCGCGGTCTGATCGAAGGAGCTGATTTTCCTAAAAATGAAAAGGAGAAGTTGGTCTGGGAAGGGTTGATGGATTTCTGCGACGGCATTGCCGCCGATTTCGGCGAGATGGATGAGTCGCAGAATGAGTTCGCCGAATATATCGAGGCCATTGATGAGGACCTGAGCTCGCTTGAGAAATACTTCTACAACACATCCGATTCCGATGAGGAAGATACGGATGTCGTCTTTAGTGAAGATAACGGAAAACCGGTGATGGAAATGGCTTGCCCTCATTGTAACGAGGAGATCTATTTCGAGGACGAACCCGGTAATTATGAAGTGGTCTGCCCGGAATGCGGCAAAGTTGTTTGGAGCCGTTTTATGGCTGAGAATACACCGCCGGAAAAAACCGAGGATCTGAGTTAAAAGATATAATGAAATCCATTCAAATTTGCCGGTTACAGTATGGTTAACCATTGCCCCCCAAAAGAGCCGAGTCATAAAAAACAGCCCGTCTACATAGGTATAAACCAGGACGGGCTGTTTTCTTTTAAGGAGTGGAGCCGGTGAATGATCCCGAGTACAAGAATGGCGCCATGGGAACTGAGTCTATCTCATCCTTCGCCGCGGCGAAGGTGTTACCGCATTGGGCCGGGGTTTTGAACTTTTTCCCTCCAAGCCTTCGCCAGTTGTTACAGGCAATTCCTCCGGATCTTCAGCAACAGGTGATTGAGATCCGGCTTCGGATCAATCAATCTCTGGAACTCAACCTGGGACAGCAAAGTAATTGGGTGACACCCCAAGGAGAGCTCCGTTCCGATTTGGCCAGTGGGTACCGGGTGTCACCCGGGGATATAAAACAACTATTAAACGCGGTGACGACTGGTTCTTTTTATGCCGTCGAGGAAGAACTGCTTGGAGGTTATCTGGCCTTACCCGGAGGTCACCGCATCGGAGTCACCGGCCAGGCGGTGGTGAATTGCGGCAAAATCCGCTTAATCAAGAATATCTCCAGCATTAATTTTCGGATTGCCCGATCCATTCGGGGGATTGCGCGTAATATTCTACCGGTTCTTTGGAAGGACGGCCATTTGCTAAAAACGTTAATCATTGCCCCGCCGGCAGCGGGCAAGACTACATTACTGCGGGAGATCATCCGGGAGATTAGTAACGGGGTGGAATGTTTGCAAATCCCGCCGCTCCATGTAGGGTTGGTGGATGAACGCTCCGAGATCGCCGGGAGTTATTTGGGAGTCGCTCAGCTGGATGTCGGGCCCTGCACCGATATATTGGATGGTTGTTCTAAACAGGAAGGGGTTTACCTGTTGCTACGGGCGATGAATCCTCAGGTGATCGCTACCGATGAAGTCGGCAGGGAGACGGATATTCCGGTGATCGAGGAGATCATCAACGCCGGAGTGAGTTTTATTGCTACGGCCCATGCCAGGAATTTAACCGAGGCTATGCTCAGGCCGGGTTTAAAGCGGATCCTGGAGACCGGATCCATCGAGCGGCTAATCTTTCTCAGTAGCCGGACTGGTGTTGGAACCATTGAAAGTGTCAAGGCGGGACTGGCAGGACCTGAATTGTTCAAAGGACGTTAGGGAAACCGGTGATTGGTTATTTGTTACTAGTTATTAGTTACTAGTTATTCGCAAACTTCACACTTCATTTTGGCGCGGGGATGTGAATGGAATGATTAAGACGATTGGCGCTGCACTGATACTCGGTGCCGGCACGGTGGCGGGTTTTAGCATGGCACGGCGTTTGAACGAACGCTGCCGCCTGCTCCAACTATGGTTGCGTATCATCGAGATTTTTAAAGCGGAGATTTATTACCAGTCCCGGCTACTACCGGAGGTTTTCCGGCGCGCTGCGGTTCTTTGTGATGACTCGATGATGGCCGACGGACTCCGGAAATTGGCGGACTCTATCGGATATGGAACATCTTTTGAAATAGATGTGGTCTGGCGTGATTTCCTCCACAAAAGTAGTGGTGATATGTTGGCAACAGGAGATATCACAATCTTGACCGATTTGGGAAATTACCTGGGAGGAACCGATCGGGAAGATCAGGGCTCGAAGCTTGAATTTTGCAAACTGGCTTTGAAACATAATCTGCAACTGGCTGAGGCGGAACGGGATCGAAAGACCGGAGTATTTCGGTATTCGGGATTTGCCGTGGGAGCGGTGCTGGTGTTGTTACTTTTGTAGGCAAGAGGCATGAGAACAGGCAATAGGGAACAGGCAACAGGCAACAGGGGTGAGGCACGAGGCATGAGGCAACTCAACCCGCGGTACCTATGTACGTTCAGTTAACCTTACGCCGCGTTTTTAACGCGACCTCTCTTTTTGAAAAGAGGGGACGGGGGTGAGTTACTGCTGGACGATTTCGAACTTTTGACTTCAATACTATAATAAATGACTTACAATACTTTTGCCTTTTGCCTATTGCCTGTTGCCTTAATAGACTTTCGACATGAGGAGTATCGGAAGATGGACATCAATTTGATCTTCCGCATTGCGGGAATCGGCATTTTAATCTCCGTACTGAATATGGTACTCAAACAGGCTGGAAAGGAAGAACAAGCCCAGATGTTGACTCTGGCCGGGGTGGTAATTGTCCTTTTGATGGTTATTCAACTCATTCAAAGATTGTTCAATGATGTCCGATCGGTCTTTGGTTTATAGGAGGACCCCCATGACATTCATGGCCATTCTCGGTTTTTCGCTGGTGGTGACGGTGCTGCTAGTCATTCTCCGCAAGGAACGCCCGGAAATTGCCGTATTATTGGGGATGGCCGCAACCGGATTGATTCTTGCCGGGCTTCTCGGTAATATCGGCCGTGTATTAGCGGTCTTTGAGACTTTGGCCATCAAGTCCCAAATGAATCTGGAGTATCTAAAGCTGATCGTTAAAATCGTTGGCCTCGCTTACCTGGCTGGATTCGGTGCCCAGATTTGCAAAGATGCCGGGGAAAACGGGATGGCAGCCAAGATTGAACTGGCGGGGAAGATTTTCATTCTGACGATGGGGATTCCGATTATGGTCGGGCTACTCGATCTGATTTTGCAGCTCTTTTGAGTTTAATCCAACCGGATGCCCGTATACAGCTGGAATGCCGGACCTAATGATCGAAATATCATTCCATTAAAAAAGTGGTTGCCCGGGAGTCAAGTTTACCATGGAAAAATGGCACAGGATTTTATTCATCGAAGTCATAACATTGGGAATGATGATACTCGATCCGTATCTGGCGGTAGCCGTCGATTCAGGGAAGTCGGGAATGACATCGACCGATAGTGCGGTTAGAGCTGCCGCAGCGGAATTGGATCTCCGAGAAATGCAACAATTTCTTAACACACTGGATTCTGAGACTCAGAAGCTGTTACCCCGTTTTGCCCCTCAGGAATGGGGATTGGTTGGGCCAACATGGGATTTTAGGAAAATTGCCCGGGGGGTGCTTGATTATTTCCTGCGGGAATTGGTTTTTAACCTTCGCTTATTGGGCGAACTGTTATTATTGGCAATGGCCCTGGCCATATTGGAAAATCTCCGCCATGCCTTTGAAAGTGATACTGTCAGCCAGTTGAGTTTTGCCCTCTGTTTCTTAGTGGTGATGGGATTGGTACTAAATAGCCTCCGGGTAACAATGAACCTTGCCGCGGAAACGATGACCCAGATGACGAATTTCGTATATGCTATCATTCCGCTGATGTTTAGTCTGATTGTGGCCGGCGGGGGTGTGACCACAGCGGCAATCGTTCATCCGATGCTCATTTCTAGCGTTGGGGTGATGGCGGTTTTCGTAAACAACATCGTCTTTCCGTTAATCGTATTTGCCGGAGTTCTGGGAATGGCCAGTTTTCTAGTGGAAGGTTTCCAATTGGGGAAATTGGCCAATCTGATGAAGAACCTGGCTTTAGGCCTACTTGGTTTGGGGATGGCGATATTCATCGGAATTATCACCGTTCGCGGCTTCGCAGCCTCGGTGGCAGACAGTACCGCGATTCGAACGGCAAAGTACTTCTCCAATACCTTTCTCCCGGTAGTAGGCAAGCCCTTCTCCGATACCATGGAGATGGCGGCCGGATGCTCGCTGGTGCTCAAAAGCGGTCTGGGTGTATATGGGTTGGGGCTAATCGTTTTGATCACCGCTTTTCCGTTGTTGAAGATCCTGGCTGTGGCCATCGTTTATCAATTAACGGGGGCGGTAGCTCAACCTCTGGGAAACCCGAGGCTAGCCGATGCTTTGAATCATGCGGGCGGTATCTTCATCAATATTTTTGCTGCTGTGGCAGTGGTCGGGCTGATGTTCTTCATCACCTTGGCTGTATTGGTTGGCTTGGCCAATTATGGTATGGGATAATTATTGGTATCCCCACGCATGGGTGGGGGTCTACGAGGGACGATCATGCAGGATCTTGCGGATTGGTTGAAACGTATTATCGCGGCTGTAATATTAGCCGGCTTTTTGGAGCTGATCTTACCGCAAAACAATTTAAAGGGCGTCACCAAAATGGTAATGGGGCTGGTGATCATCACGCTTTTGTTTCAGCCTTTCACCCATTTGCTAAGGCTTCCTTCCGAGATTCGCTGGGATTTACCGGGGCTTGACGCAGTTGATTCCAATCCGGCCAGCAGTAGGACTGCCGCAGTGGTTGAAAACGGATTTGAGATGCGGGAAAAGTGGGCTGCGCGGTTAACCCAAGACTCCAGAGCGATCGTGGAAACAAAGGTTAAAACCTTAGTATCCCTGATCGATGAAGTCCGGCTGAAACAGCTACAGATGGAATACTCCGGTTCTAATCTGGTGAAAGTGCATTTATTAGTGTCTCCGGCGGTGCCGGGGGGGCTTTCGGAAACGCTGCTGAAAACGATTACCAAAAGGTTGAACGAATCGGTCCGATTGGTCAGCGATTTACCGGCTGACCGGATTGAGGTGATTTGGAATGAATGAAACCGGTAAGGGTATCCAGTCGAACCTAAAGGAGCTATGGGGAAGTCTCCGCACCGGCATGAAGTCTCAAAAACCCGCCTCATTTCTGTTCTTGTTGATTCTAGCCGGGGTCGGAGTGATTTTAGTCGTGTTGGGAAATGGGTCTGCCCCATTTACAACCCGGCAGATGGCACCTACGAGTACATCGGTTCCGGTCACCGGCGGAGCGGCAGAATCTGTCGAATCGCGAATGGAACAGGATCTGGAACGGACCTTGGAGGGAATTGCAGGAGTCGGCGCAGTGACAGTGGATCTTGATCTAAAATCGAAAAACCGGATGGTTTGGGAGCGGCAAACTCAGACCAGTAAACGGGTTACCCAGGAACAGGCCGGAGTCAATACCGAGGAGAGCGTGGAGGATCAATTGGTTTTCGCGAAAGGCAGTGATGGGCTCGATAGTCCGGTTCTTAAAGAAGAGCTGGCTCCGGAGATTTTGGGTGTGGTTGTTGTGGCCGAAGGTGCCGAGGACAGCCGGGTAAAACAGTTGCTCACTGAAACGATCAAGACGGTTTTGGGTATACCGGCCCATCGGGTATTGGTGGTGCCCGGAGAACACGGGGGGAGCTGATAATGATGGAGCGATTCTTGGAAACATTGCGCCATGATAAACTCTGGTTAGGGGTCGGTTGTCTATTATTTCTCGGCCTTTTTTGGTTCGGTTACCGGCAGATCATCCGCGTCAATCAACCGGCCCAAACACCTCAGATTCAGGAACAGGCGCCGCCTAAGATACCCCGGGAATATAACCCTTCTGATTCATTGCTTGATTTAAAAATAGAACGCGATCGGGAACGGAGCCAACAAGTGGAACAAGTCCGTGAGCTGCTAGAGAAAGTAGGCCTTTCCGATGATATCCGGAAACAGGCTGAGCAGGAACTTTGGCGGTTAACGCAGGCTACAGTCAAAGAGCAGGAACTTGAGACATTACTTGAGGCGAAAGGGTTCAAAGATGTGTTGGTTACCATTAGCCGGGGCTTGGTTACCATCGTCATCAATGGAAAGCTTGATCCGGAGCTGGTTAGGCAGATTGGTCAGGTTACCATGGATGTCACCGCTTTTGATCTGGACCAGGTAGAGATCGTCGAGCACTAATAACGCGTGGCGAAGGCTCAGCCTCAATCATCGAATGACTCGCACCGCAATGTTTAAAACGGCGCGAGTCCGGTCGTATATTTACGCATGCAAAAGATAAAATTAATTAAAAGAAGGAAAAATACCCTTACTGGTGAATAAATAGTCTATCATCTTTTCCCATTCCCCCAAAAGGAGGACGTTGAATGAATATCAAAGAGATCAAGGAACTGGTTAAGATGTTGGATGGTACCGACATCAACGAATTAAGTATCGAGAGTGAAGGAAATAAAGTAGTAATCAAAAAAGGAACGAATAATCTTCCATATATGAACCCCCAGTTCAGTCCCATGGTTCAGTTCCCAATGACCGCTACTCCAGTTATCACTCAGGGAGGAACAGCCCCGGCTGCAGCCAATCCGGCAGCTTCAGTTCAAGCGGGTGAGGAGGAAAAAAATGAGGGACTTGGGCCAAACCAAGTCTTAATTATTGCGCCGATGGTGGGGACCTTCTATCGTTCGCCGAGTCCCGACGCAGAACCATATGTGCAAGTCGG
>DASVMB010000091.1:0-2889 GCA_036384575.1 Bacillota bacterium | reverse complement strand
GAAATGTTTATTTCTCCTGAAGAGTATATTACCAAGGGGATTGAATTATTGGGAGCGCGAAAGATTGGGGAAGGTTTTTTAAAGCTTTTAAATAATCCCAAATACAAAGAAATACAATCGGTAATAGCGGTTGGAGAGATGGCAAAGGGGAGTATTGACCCGAAACTAGTAGCATATTTACAATATATCTTGGATAAGTGGCATCAGGGGGATGAGACAGTCCGGGGTTGGCTGATGATACAATTGGGGATAGCGTTTCAGGAAGTGGCGAAGAAGTTACAAGAAGAGAAGAAGGAATAATCTAGGTTCATTCGATTTTCGAAGAACCTATTTTGTTGAGAAAATATTTTGAGATGACAGTGAGGGAGATCGGGGCGGTGAATGAGTTGTTGAGAATCAGGAGGAAGGAGCTTTTGGAGAAGGATAGGAAGATCAAGAGGTTTGAGGTGACGACGAATTCAATGAAATATGCGGAATATACAGAGCATTGTCTAGTATATCTAATTCCTTAAGGGGGGTATAAGGTTTGATAATTGCTCGGTCTAAGAATATTTTGGAGGAAACTGGGATTATTTATTGAAATCTAAAAAATAAGTTACTGTTTTAATTTATTGCTAAAGGAACATGCAATGAATCAAAATCCCGAACAAAAGGCACGTGACCAAATCGATCAGATGCTTGCAGCATCCGGCTGGTCTGTCCAAAACAAACAATCGATCAATTTTAATGTCGCATCGGGTGGTGTTGCGGTTCGCGAATATCTTACCGATGTTGGCCCGGTTGATTATGTGCTTTTTGTGGATCGAAATCCTGTTGGAGTTATCGAAGCCAAAAAAGAAGAAGAAGGCCATAATCTGACGTTAGTTGAAGATCAATCCGTTGAATATGCTACCAGCAAATTAAAGCATCTCAATAATAATCCTTTGCCTTTTGTATATGAAAGCACCGGCACTTTAACCCGCTTTACCGATTATCGGGACCCCAAACCCCGCTCTAGAGTTGTCTTCTCATTTCATCACCCGGAAACATTTCGCGACTGGTTTAAGCAAAATAAGACACTCCGGGCTCGATTACATGATATTCCCGAATTAAAAACCGAAGGTTTGCGGGAGTGCCAGATTCGGGCTATTCGCAATTTAGAGCACTCTTTCAAGGAAAATCGGCCGCGCGCTTTAATTCAAATGGCGACCGGGTCCGGGAAGACTTTCACGGCGATTACTTTTATTTATCGCCTATTGAAGTATGCCGATGCCAAAAGGATTTTATTTTTAGTCGATACCAAAAATCTCGGCGAGCAAGCGGAACAAGAGTTTATGGCTTATCTTCCCAATGATGATAACCGTAAATTTACCGAGTTGTATAACGTCCAACGTTTGAAATCGTCTTATATTTCCACCGATAATCAGGTCTATATCTCCACCATTCAACGGCTGTATTCGATTCTCAAAGAAGAGGAATTGGATGAATCCGCCGAGGAAGAGAATCCGGCGGAGAGCGCCTGGCAGGCCAAAGAACCCATGCCGGTTGTTTATAATGCTCAACTTCCGATTGAGTTCTTTGATTTTATTGTGATTGATGAATGCCATCGTTCCATTTATAATTTATGGAAGCAGGTATTGGATTATTTTGATGCTTTCCTGATTGGATTGACCGCTACCCCGGATAAACGGACTTTCGCCTTCTTTAATGAAAATGTAGTCAGTGAATATACTCACGAACAGGCAGTCGCCGACGGCGTGAATGTCGGCCATGACGTCTATATTATTGAAACCGAGATCACCCGGAAAGGCAGCGCGATTTGGGGCGGGGAGTATGTGGACAAGCGGGAACGGCTTACCCGGAGGACCAGATGGGAGCAGCTGGATGAAGACTTGATTTATAATGGAAAGCAATTGGATCGGGATGTGGTCAATCCAAGCCAGATCCGCAATATTATCCGTACTTTCAAGGAACGGCTGCCAGAGATCTTTCCGGGCAGGAATGAAGTTCCCAAAACATTGATCTTTGCTAAGACTGACAGCCATGCCGATGATATTATTCAAATGGTGCGAGAAGAGTTTGGCGAGGGGAATAATTTTTGCAAGAAGATTACCTATCGGATTGATGATGACCCCAAGACGGTTTTGTCCCAGTTTCGTAACGATTATTATCCGCGCATTGCGGTTACGGTAGATATGATTGCCACCGGCACGGATGTGAAACCGCTGGAATGTTTGATCTTTATGCGGGACGTCAAGAGCCGGAATTACTTCGAGCAGATGAAAGGGCGCGGCACCCGCACCATCAAAAAGGATGATCTGCTAAAAGTAACCCCATCGGCAAAGGCCAAAACCCATTTCGTCATTGTCGATGCAGTTGGCGTCACCAAGTCCTTAAAGACCGACAGCAGGCCGCTGGAGAAGAAACCATCCGTGCCGTTAAAAGATTTACTGGCGGCCGTCACCTTTGGCGCGCAGGAGGAAGAGCTGTACACTTCGCTGGCCAATCGTTTGGCCCGTTTGGAGAAACAGATCACCGATAGTGAACGGCAACTTTTCATCGAGAAGGCTGGCGGCAAGACAATTAATCAAGTGGTCAGCGAACTTTTCCAGGCCTATAACCCGGATGCCATTGAAGATCAGGCTCAATTCATTCGGGCTAAGAATCCGGATCTTCCTCATGAAACGGCTTTAAAACAGGCGCAACAAGAGCTAATTGATATGGCTCGATCCACTTTCAATGGAGAGTTAAACATTTATATCGATAATGTCCGCCGCGCACATGAGCAAATCATCGATACGGTGAATCTCGATACTGTAACGGGAGTGGGTTGGGATAACGATGTTGCCGATAAGGCGCAAGCCATTATCCAAGATTTCCGGGAATATCTTGAAGCCCATAAAGATGAGA
>DASVMB010000090.1:0-3088 GCA_036384575.1 Bacillota bacterium | reverse complement strand
AATCAAAATCAATGCTAAACACCAAAATACTAAATCAGCCAGGGCCCCAAAGAGACCCCGGCCGGATTTGAACCCCGCCCGTCCGCGAAAGACCCTGTAAAAATCGAAAAAGAGCCCCAAGACCATTCCGGTCATAAGGAGCACCCAACATGAACTTAACTGTTGTTCCACATATTCCATTCCGCGCTCTTCCCCTATCGGATTAACCTATAAAGTACTTTATGCCGGGAAGGGCGGATTCATAACGCTCACCAGGTGCAGGCCGGTTGACTTATTTACCAAACCATTTACGCCCGGCCCACCAGAAAAGTATCAGCCAACAGCTGAAAGCCGCGATAAACAGCCACTTTAAACCCCGTTGCATCTGCAGGGATATCTTCAATTGTTGGGCGATGGTCTCCTTGCGGAGCTGATTCCAGAACGAAATGATCCCGGAGACATAGTTTTTCGTCTCTAAAAATTTAGGATCAAAACCCGGCCGGACATTGGAAATTCCGGCGTTATACGCCTCGAGCGCCAGGTCAGCCCGGCCCTGATACTTATCGAGCAGGGCACGGAAATACTTGACCCCTACCCGGATGTTGGAATCCGCATCGAAGATACAATCATCGGGATGACAGATAATTTTGTTACTGTGCCGGCCGTCGCAAGCCGAACCGCTATATTCCTGCCAAACTTGAGGCATGATCTGCATCAAGCCCTTGGCGCCAGCCCGTGAGACCGCGGTACGCCGAAAATTACTTTCGGTTCGGATGATCGCAAAGACCAAATTTGGGTCGACATTGTATTCCAAAGCATACTTATTGATGACCCTGATCAACGGCTGCAAATCCCCGGATAACACCTCGTCACTCTCGGTTACTGTCGCCATCATCCGTAAGGTTCTATAGAGCGGCTCCTCGGTAACTAGGATTCCTACTCCGGTCAGGGCCATGACCACCGTGGTGAATAAAAAGAAAGAATATAGCCAAATCTGATCCAACACGCCTTTTCGCCGAAAGGAATCGATCAGCATCACAACCGGGCTGATTAAAAATTTGCATAACAAACTCACCCAGCGAAAAATCGGGAGCGGTTGAGATTTGCGTTTGGTACCCGTCCGGGAAGGCATCTTGAAAACTCCTTTGAAAATAATAAATTCCATTTCAGATAGTCATCATTCAACTGCCGGGCTTGGCCACTTGGGCTTGCCGCACAGACCCCGGAGAAGATTCTCATGCCACAAAACGAAGTTTCTGGCATTATACCACTCACTCAAGGCAATCCCATTTTGAGTAACCGGTATAAGTTGTAGTTACGCGCGTCAGGGGTGAATCATAACCGTCCAAAAATGGAACGAAGATCTGCACTATTATAATAATTCGGCGCCGCTTGGAAGAATCCTTCCCGATATTTCCAAGTTGATCTCTGATTCATTTCATCAGTTTGCTGAAGAATCCCTTTCCTTTCTTTCCCGCCATTTCGGCTGTATAAACCAGGGAATGAATATCCCCGTCCACCAAAACTTTCCCCTGGTCCAGATTCAATTGCTGGACATGCAGACGCTCCCCTTTGATCTCAAGAGCTCCGCAGTTGGTGTCCAAAATGATCTGTTCTTGATCGTAGCTCCCCAGATCCAGCACGCCTTCGATGCTCAACAGACCACGGTTGGCCAGCGTCAACTGATGCGGGATTTCATTGTTTTTTTTCTTCTCGTCCATCGTTAGTTCCCCCCGGTTCAACATCGAAAATCAGACCTCCACTTATCAATTATCCGGCAAATATAAGATATTCGGTAAAAAGACAACTTAGAAGCCGCGGGGAAAGATGGCTCCGAATCGCTCCCGATGACTTGCGATCTGATTGGAGATTCAGATGGAAAAAGCCGGCGCTCGTTGGCCGGCTTTTTAAGTTTCGCTCACTTTTTACCAAATCTTACTCATATGGGCCTTGGGATAATAATGGGTTACAATGGCCCGGGGTGAACGGCCCATTTTTGCCAGGGCGTAGGACCCCCATTGGCATAACCCCACTCCATGGCCGAAGCCCCGGCCCTTAATCGTAATCGCCCCCGGATGATTCGCGATCTGGTTTGAGATCCAGATGGAACGGATCTTATCCGGACCGTAATTAACGCGGAAATCCGCCCCGGCCACCTCGGCGGCCCCCTGGTCGCCGCTAAATCGGAGTAATGTCGCCCGTTCAGTGGAGGTACGCTTGACGATCTGCATCTTATTAACGGTGCCGACCGGTTTCTGATTCAACTTCCGCAGCGCATTGTTCACTGCGTCGCTGGTCAATGTGGTCTGCCAGTATAGTTCGGAATTTGGAATGACTTTTGCCTCCGGACATTTGACCGACTGAATGTAAGCCGGTTCAGGTTCTTTATAGGCCAAACCCTCCTTGGCGTATGTTGTCAACCCGCCGCAACTGGCCGAGTACCATCCCTTAATATAACGATCCTTATAGGTCAATACCCATCCCTTGGTCATCTGTACAGCCCGGCGAACCGAAGCAGTGATCGCCGCGGCATTATAAGCTTGAGCTTCCTTCTCATCGGTCGATATATCGGTCCCATGCAAGGCCCGGGTGCCGCCCCTACCCAGGAATTCCATAGTAAAGGTCCGGGCGATAATGGCCTGGGCCGCGTATGCATTGAGCGGCCAACCCGGTTTCATCTCCCCTGCGACGACCCCCACCAAATATTCCTCCAGGTCCATCCGACGCTTCTCACCGGTATCTTTCATGTAAACCGAGATCTGAGGGGGTTTCCCAAACCGGGTCACCATATTTCTGAAATAGGTCCCTTCACCGCCAGGACAGCCCGAGCTCATCGTAAGCCCGATTAAAATGAATGCCAGCCAATGAATCTTTAAGGAGCGCATCCCATCACCCTCCATCATCGTTTCATTCGCTAGCATCTCATCTTGAGTTCTTTTTATACCGCCCGCTACATTACTTGGCCTTCTCCCAGAGTTCATCCATTTCGGCCAGAGTCATCTCGGTGAGCTCCCGGCCGGCCTTAGCTGCCTCGGACTCGATATAACGGAAGCGTTGGTTGAATTTGTCAATGGTTCGGCGCAAGGCCAACTCAGGATTGATATCCAAA
>DASVMB010000089.1:0-3525 GCA_036384575.1 Bacillota bacterium | reverse complement strand
GGACGGGTGTTGGATAAACTTTTTATCTTTGCCCGGATGCATAAGGATGAAAATAACGCGGATTCGGTCTACCAGGCTTTGACCGATCGGGTTCAGGCCCTGGGGACCGAGGCGAGCACGGCGCTCTCTTTTATCGTTCCCGCCCTGGTTGATTTTCCTCACGAGAAACGCCAATCCTATATGGAAGAGAATTCCGATCTCCGAATTTACCGGCATTTCTTTGAGGAGATTGATCGTCAACGCGACCATGTGCTACCGGGTCCGGAGGAGAAATTACTCGCCGAAACCATGGATCTGGCCGATGCCGCCGGAAATGTCTTTGGTATGCTGGATAATGCCGATATCAAGTTTCCCTATATTACCGATGAGAACGGCGAAAGCGTCGAATTGACCAAAGGCCGCTTCTCCCGTTTTATGGAGAGCAAGGACCGGCGGGTCAGGCAGGAGGCTTTCGCCGCGCTATACAGTACATATACGAAATTTCGCAACACTTTTGGGGCTACTTTGAACGGTTCGGTGAAATCTGATTATTTTTACGCCCGAGTCCGTCATTTCAATTCGGCGCTTGAGGCTTCCCTGGAAAGCGATAACGTACCGGTAAATGTTTACGGCCGGTTGATCGAGGTAATCCATGAATACCTGCCGGTTCTTCAGGATTATTTAAAACTCCGCAAACGGATGCTCGGCCTTGGCGAGTTGCATATGTATGACCTGTATACTCCGCTCATCCCGGAGTACCAACGCAGTTTTGATTATGAGGAGGCCAAACGGCTCGTGCTCGAAGGTTTGAAACCCTTGAGCGATGAATATTTGGCCCAAGTCCGTCAGGCGCTGGAAGACAGGTGGATTGACGTCTACGAGAATGAGGGCAAGACAAGCGGGGCTTATTCCTGGGGCGCTTACGACAGCCACCCTTATATGTTAATGAACTACCAGGGTAAGATCCACGATGTCTTTACCCTGGCGCATGAGATGGGCCATTCGATGCACAGTTATTACTCCAACCATCATCAACCCTATGTGTACGCGGGGTATAAGATCTTTGTGGCTGAAGTGGCTTCCACAGTCAACGAGGCCCTGATGATGGAGTATTTGTTGGCCCATACCCAGGATCAGCAGGAAAAACAATATCTGCTCAACCAGTATCTGGAGCAGTTCCGGACCACAATCTTCCGGCAGACCATGTTTGCAGAGTTTGAAAAGCTAATCCACGATCAGGTGGAGCAGGGTGGAGCGTTGACGGCCGATTGGTTCTCCGAGACATATTACAACCTGAACCAGCTTTATTATGGGGCCGAGACTGTGGTTGACCAGGAGATTGCGATGGAGTGGTCCCGGATCCCTCATTTTTACTCCGGTTTTTACGTATATAAATACGCTACCGGATACGCGGCTGCAGTTGCTCTTTCCCAGCAGATTTTAAGAGAAGGAGTCACGGCCAGAGAACGGTATCTGCAGTTCCTACGGAGCGGAGATTCCGATTATCCTTTAAATCTATTACGAAATGCCGGAGTGGATATGGCCGAACCCCAACCCGTCCGCGAGGCGCTAAATGTCTTTAAAAACCTCATCTCTCAACTGAGCGATCTGGCCGGAGTCAGGGTCTGAGTTAGAACGGTCAAAGAATAAAGGGCTGCTACCGCGGATCTTAATCTGTCGCATGGTGGTGGAGACGGTTGTTGAAGCAGCTGCGGAACTCCTTTTTCACTGGACTATTGGTTCTGCTACCGATAGTGGTGACTTTGGTATTGTTCTGGTGGGGGTTTAAAAAGGCCGACTCAATCTTGGGGGGCTTCTTCACCCGGTACTTGGGCTATCCCATTCCCGGATTGGGCCTCATTGCACTCCTGGTATTGATCACTGTTTTTGGCATAATTGCCCAGAATTATCTGGGGAAGAAACTGATTGCCGCCGGGGAGCGCTTGCTAAACAAGATACCCGTTTTGAAAGCGGTTTACGGTACTACGAAACAGTTTACCAGCAATTTTACCCAAAACGAACGCAGCGCTTTCCGGCAGATGGTGCTGGTGGAGTATCCCCGTCCCGGGATTTACAGCCCCGGTTTTCTGATCGGGGATGCTCCAGCTGAAGTCGGCGTTAAAACAAAAAACCGACTGCTTAGTATCTTTATGCCCACTGTTCCCAATCCGACTACCGGGTACTTGATCCTGGTTCCCGATGATCAGGTAACCTTCTTAGACATGAGTGTTGAGGAAGGGATCAAGCTCATTATCTCAGCCGGGGTGGTCCTGCCCGAGGAGCGAAGCGGACGCGGGAATTTATCCGATCCCAAATAAAAAGGGGTTGATACTAAGTAAATCGTCTACTCCAAGAAGTGTCACAATTTTAGTGATATGAATGATTACCCGGGATTACCCAGTAAGACCCGGGTTTTTGTTTTAAACCGCGGAAATGACTAAACTTATCGCCGGGATGGACCGATAAAATAAATGATATTAAATATTGGAGTGAAACAAAGATGGATATCGCAACATTACTGGGAATTATCATAGCGTTCGTTTCAGTCTTTGGCGGCAGCGCGCTCGAAGGGAAGTTCGAAGGTCTGCCGGCTTTGTTAAATCCTCCGGCCGCTTTAATCGTTTTCGGCGGCACCATCGGCGCCACGATGGTGTGCTTTCGGATGTCGGCAATTGCAAGTATCGGAAAATATTTCGGAGCCGCTTTCAAACAGGAGAAACTGGATATCACGGAATTGATTAATGAAATGGTCCGGTACGCCGAGATGGCCCGTAAGGAAGGATTACTTACTTTGGAAGAGATGATTGCCAATGTCAAGAACCAGTTTTTAAAGAAGGGCATTCAGTTAATCGTCGACGGCACCGACCCCACACTGGTCCGGGAGATTTTGGAGATCGAGACCGATTACATGGAGGAACGGCATAAGATGGGAATTAACATGTTCAAACAGGCCGGAGGTTTCGCCCCGACGATGGGTATCATCGGTACGGTGCTCGGACTTATCGGCGTTTTGGCCAATATGTCCGATACCGCAAGTCTGGGACCCTCCATCTCTACCGCTTTCGTAGCCACTTTTTATGGGGTTTTCTCCGCCAACGTGTTGTGGCTGCCCCTGTCCCAAAAGTTGGCAGTCAGTACCCAGGAAGAGATCTCCGCCCGGCAAATCATTATCGAGGGCATTCTCTCGATTCAGGCCGGCGAGCATCCACGGGTAATCAGTGAGAAACTTACATCGTTCCTGCCGCCTGCGAACCGGCCCGCTCCGGTTAAATCCGGCGAAGGCTTCGGCGCTAGAGGTTAAAAATTATGAGAAAAAAGAAAGCAGAAGAACCCGAAAATTCCGAACGCTGGATGTTAACTTATCTGGACATGATTACGCTTCTCATGGCATTTTTTTGTATCTTGTTCGCCATGGCCAATGTGAATGCGACTAAGTTTAAGCAAGTCGCCCAGTCGATGAGTATGGCCTTCGGTACCGGGGGCGGCGGCGGATCCAGTATGCTGACGAATTTCAGCGGCACCGGGATCTCTCCGCAGACTGCGACT
>DASVMB010000088.1:0-8605 GCA_036384575.1 Bacillota bacterium | reverse complement strand
GGTGAGATATTCCATGTTCTTAAAAACACCCCGTTTTTCCTGGCAGAGATCCATGATCGGCCCTACAAAATCACTGGGCAGAATGATGGTGGCTTTGACATAGGGTTCCTCCAGGTGCTCCAAGAAATTGGCAACCGGCATTTCAGCCGGATTAGAGATGGTTTTCACCGTCCCGTCGGTAAGGTACACCTTGTAGACCACACTGGGCGCGGTGGCGATCAGATTTAGGTCGTACTCCCTTTCCAAACGTTCCTGGATGATCTCCATATGCAATAATCCCAAAAAACCGCAACGGAAACCGAAACCCAAGGCCGCGGAGTTTTCCGGTTCGTAAACTAACGAAGCATCATTCAGTCTCAATTTGTCCAAGGCATCGCGCAAGTCGCCGTAGGCCGCGTTATCCACCGGATACAACCCGCAATAGACCATCGGTTGTACCGTCCGGTAACCCGGCAACGGATCAAGTGCGAAGTTTTCTACATCGGTGATGGTATCGCCCACCTCGATATCTTTCACATTCTTGATCGAGGCAGCCAGATAACCGACCTCACCTGTAGTGAGTTCGGTGGTTGGAACCATCATCGGCCGGAAAGTACCGATTTCAGTTATTTCAAACTCCTTACCCGTTATCATCATCCGAATCTTTTGGCCTACCGCAAGCCGGCCTTCGACAACCCGGAGATAGACGATGACTCCCCGGTAGGATTCAAAGAGCGAATCGAAGATCAAGGCGCGTAACGGTAAACGTTCCTCGCCACGGGGCGGTTTGATCCGGTGAACAATCGCTTCCAGGATCTCTGGGGTTCCTTCTCCGGTTTTGGCGCTTGCCAAGATCGCCTCATCCGGATCAAGCCCAATGATATCTCTGATCTCCTGTTTCACCCGGTCCGGCTCCGCGCTGGGCAAGTCGATCTTGTTGATCACCGGAATGATGTCCAGATTGTGTTCCAGGGCAAGGTAAAGGTTGGCAATGGTTTGTGCCTCAACCCCCTGAGTTGCATCGATGATCAACAGTGCTCCATCACAGGCCGCCAGAGCCCGGGATACCTCATACGTAAAATCCACGTGCCCCGGGGTATCGATCAGGTTCAGGATATACTTCTCCCCATCCTGGCTTTGATATTCCAAACGTACTGCCTTTTCCTTGATGGTTATGCCCCGTTCCCGTTCCAGATCCATCGAGTCCAAGACCTGATCGGTCATTTCCCGTTTAGATAAGGCCCCGGTATATTCGAGCAATCGATCCGCGAGGGTCGATTTCCCATGATCGATATGGGCGATGATGCAAAAATTTCTGATATGGGTCTGAATCAAACCGATTCCTCCAAACTATACAAATCTGCGAATAGGTTCAAAGAGATTGCGGCTTCGCTCGAAAATCCAATGGATGAGCCCGAGAAGGTTCAAGGCATCCCAGACAAACCAGAGTGCCAGAGCGATCAGAAACAGGCCGCAGATGAGCAATAACCAACGGTATATTTGCTCCGAGATGAATCGTTTTCCCTTGACGATCACAGCGGAAATTAAACTGTACCAACTGAGGTCCGAGAAAATATGGCCGAAATAGAAGGCCGCCACTCCTAACCACCCCAAAGTATATGCCTGGGTAATCATAGCCAGTCCCAATACGGCCCACCATAAAAGGAAATAAGGATTGGTCGCGGAGATTACGATCCCTGCCAAAATTGGAGGGAGATTGATCACCGTACCCGTCTCCCCAGAAGCCGCAGATTCGACATTTGCCGCCGGACCTTTTTTACTCTCGGTCCGGATCAAATCTGTACCCATCCAGAATAGCATCAATCCCCCCAAAATACCCAGGGCGATCCGGGTCGCTTTGAGCTGAATGAAGCTCCCCAGACCGCCGAGGAGTCCCAGGATTAAGGCGGCCTCCAGGATTGCATGTCCCAGGACCAATTGGGGCCCGGTCCAAAAACCTTTTTTATATGAAAGTTGAATGTTGTAAGTCAATAACGGCCCCGGCATCAGGGCGCCGGAAAGCCCAACCACAAATGCCTGGGCGAAAATAACCGCTAAATTACTCATTGCCATCAACCTCTCCCAGCAGGTAATACAGTTATTCCGGCAAACGTCACCGCCTATAGTCACAAACCGGAAACACTCGCCTCATCATGCGGCTTTACGATGCAAGCGGCGCTTAATCATTCTCAGGGCCATATGAAGCTCTTCCATTTTTAAGAGAAACGCACTCCCGAAAAAGACCGCCACCCCGACAGCCATCGCCCCGGCCACGATAAACCCGTCCGCCATTCGTCCCGTCAGGTGCAGACTTTGAATCAGAGATAAAAAGACCGGATTTAGGTACCAGAGTGCAGCTCCCATGGCCAGCGACGCGCCAAGACATTTCAGAAACGATCGTAAAATTCGACCGCCACGGATTCCGCCGATCTTCCGCCTTAGAATTGCCATCAACGAGAGCATGTTCACCAGGCCCATCATTGAGAAGGAAAGGGCGAAACCACCCACCCCCAGCTTGGTAAAACGCAAGAAGATATAGTTTAGCATAATGCTGAGCAATACCGAGGAGACGCTTACAATAACCGGGGTCTTTGTATCCTTGAGGGCATAAAAAGCCCGGGGCAGCATCAAAATTGCGGCGTGGGCGAAGATCGCCAAGCTATAAAAGAGAAGCGCATAGGAGGTAAGCTCCGTATCATGGACGGTAAAATGATGTCCCTGGAAGAGTAAAGCCACGATAGGTTTTCTCAGGAGGATCAATCCCACAGCCGACGGGATCATCAAAAAGAAGATCGAGCGCAACGCCAGGGACAGGGAATCCTTGAAGGAGTCCATTTCTTCCTTAGCCGCCATTCCCGATAACATGGGAAAAAATGCGGTGGCGATTCCGGCGGCGAAGATTCCAATGGGTAGCTGAATCAAACGATTGGCAAAACGAATCGCGGTAATGCTCCCCTCCGGAAGATAGGATGCCATGACATTGGTGATCCAGATATTCACCTGCGTAGCAGAGAGGCCAATAAGAGCAGGTATCATCAGTAAAATCATCCGCCGGAAACCGGGATTCTTCAAATCGATATACCCGAAACGGTATTTCCTGCCGCTAAACCGACTTAAAAAAAACGCCTGAATCAGGAAGTTTCCAAAAGCTCCGAACACCACACCGATGGCCATGCCTTTAATTCCCCATTTCGGGCCTAAGAGAACGGCTGCACCGATGATGGCGATATTATAAAAAACCGGTCCGAGGGCCGGAGCCAGAAAGTGCTGATAAGAGTTGAGAGCGCCGCCAACCATTCCGGCCATTGCGGTGAAACAAACAGCCGGGAACATGATACGGGTCAACTCCACCAACAGTTGCATCTTGGCCGGTACGATCGCGAAATTGGGTGCCTCAAGCGGAGCCACTCCCTCGGCAAAGATCACCCCCAGTAACGTGAAACAGGCAAGCAGCAATACGGTGATATTCATGAAAGTGCTGGCGACTTCCCAGCCCTCTTGCTCTTTCCCCTTGGCCAAATATTCGGTGAAGATTGGAATAAAAGCCGCTGACAGGGCTCCCCCTACCAGCAGGTAATACATGGCATCCGGGATAGTAAACGCCGCTATATACGCGTCGGTTTGAAAACGGTTGAATAACTGCCCGGAGAGACTTTCCCGTACAAATCCCAAAATCCGGCTGAGCAAATACAAAAGCGAGATCATCCCGGCTGCTTTGGCCGCCCGCTCCGATGTTTTCGTGTCCATATCGAGATCCCCTTTCCAGGCATTTAGTATTCACCATATCGGAGCGATATCCTTCAAGGAATGTAAAGTATCCTGGGCAACAGGGAACAGGCAATAGGCAACAGAAAGATTAAGGCTTGAGGCACGAGGCTTGAGGCACGAGGCTTGAGGCTTGAGACGTAAGTAGCGCCCCACGTTAATCATATACTTTCACTATGACCATACACTCGTGTTTAAAAAACGCGCACTCTTTCTGAAAAAAGAGGCGCGTAGGAGGTGAATTGTTAATAGACTATAAACAATAAGCAATGGGTTATGCATAAAAAGGCAATTGGAGAAGGATGAGTTCGACTTCATCGAACGACTTGCCTATTCCCCTATTGCCTGTTCCCTGTTGCCTGTTGCCTCATTTTACTGTTTTCGCCCGATGCTTGGCCAGAAATCAAGGGTCACTGCCTCGTGCCAGGAACCGCAATTGATGATAAGCTCCCCCTTCTGCCAGATCCATTTGACTCCGGGGAACCCCCCTCCGGGACCGGATTCATTCAGAAGAAATCCCAGATTATTCAGGGTCAAATAATAACCGGCTCCCAATAACAAGAATGCCCAGAGCCAAATAAAGAAAAAGACCTTGCGCTTCATATTCCACCTCGTAACCAATGAATTACCGGATTAGCCCCTCAATCGAAACGAATTCCGGTTCGCCGGTCCGGCTCAAACTGTTCCAGCAACGCATCCAAGGTCGATGTTAGCCCGGACCAATACTCTGAATTCGCCTCCAGCGGGTGATTCCGGATGATTTCGATCCTTTTTGCCCATGAAATCTCATATAACACATGAATGCCCCGATCCTGTTTGCGCAAGGAACCATCACCAATCCGGGCAAGTACTGCGGCAGCTATTTTCGAACCGTATAGGCTCATCCCTTTATCGGGTAGGTAAAGGTATAAGTCGGTCTGGATTGCCGGTTTTTCCGGATCATTCACTTCCCGGATATTGAATCCAATGAAAATTCCCCGGTCATATTCTTGAGATAGCCCGTATATACTTTGTTCCGGCCAATTCGATGGCTTGAACGGAATAGAAATCCAACCCGGGAATTTCTGATCCAGTCGGCGCCCCATACTCAAAAACCAGGAATCAAAACCGGCGATTCCCGGTTTTTCGGGATAACCGACGATTAACTGCGGAATCGTTGTATCATCCTCCGGTACCGCGGTAGTATCGGCCGGAACTACCGGTGATTGAATCCACTGACCCGTCTCCTGTTGCCAGTAGTTGCGGAGATTGCCATTCCATGCTTCAAACTGACGGACAGTCCGATGAACGAGAATGGCCGCTGTGCCATTGCTCAATAATACTCCGCTCAATCCCAATAAAAAACTAAGGATTCCTGAGTAAGCGTAGAAAGGGAGCAGAGCTCGAAACCGGCTCCTGTATCGTAGCTTCATTCGTATCACTCCACGAACCGAAGATATGAAACGGGACTCAGTTTTAGAACCGCTCCCCGGTTGCGAATTCTACGATACCCATCACATAACGCTCTGGATCAATTATCATAGGTCAAACGTTACGAAAGATAACGGAATACTTCCCCGGGACTGACCCCGGGATGCAGTGCAATATTCAACGCCCCGGAGACAACCCTGGCCAAATCCTCAATCATCACGTTAATCTCCTTCGGGGTCACAATTAAACTGTGAAGATAGGGAGATAGGACCCTACCCACCAAGTCTTGATGGTTTATTGTCCTGGGATTAACCAATGCCGGGGCGCCGCGGTAAATCTCTTCCAGGGCATCGTGGATGATGGTAGTCGCCTCAACCACAGTAGGCACCCCGATGGCAATCACCGGAATTCCCAGAGTTTGGGGAGTAATCCCGATCCGTTTGTTCCCCAGTCCCGAACCGGGATGAATTCCGGTATCTGCGATTTGAATCGTTGCCCCCATCCGAGTGGTACTGCGTGATGCCAAAGCGTCGACAACTACCAAGAACTGGGGTTTGATCCGTTGGACTACCCCCAGAACGATCTCCCCCGTCTCAAGTCCTGTCGTTCCCAATACTCCAGGGGCCAGGGCCGCCACCGGACGCAACTCGCCCCTTTTTTCGGGAGGAGTTGACTCCGTCAGATGCCGGGTTACCAAGATATGTGAGATGACCCGGGGGCCTAGTGCATCCGGAGTGGCATCCCAATTTCCCAAGCCTACCACCAGACAATGATCCTCATCCTTTAACTTCAACCGGGCGATGAAACCCTCGATCTCCTTGGCAACCAATATGGCGATGTTTTCCTGCTGATCCCGGTCGCGACTCCGTAATCCGGGAGATTCCAAGGTTACATAATAGCCCGGTACCTTTCCCACCGCCCGACCGGCGGCCTCGGTTTGTATTTGCACCCGCGTGATTAACGTGTCGCCCTGCCGTTCGGTCTGGGTTCCCATACCGGGGATGTCATTGCCCCCGCCCCTTTCCATTGCCAGTTCTCTGGCTTCAAGGGCTAAATCGGTATGAATGGAGCCGATCTCCTCCAGTTGATTATTTTCCATATTTCCTCCGGTAAAAATTTTCTTGACCTCCTTAGTCTTCCCGGTTGAGGTGTTTTTAAGTATCAGCCCGATAATTTCCGGTGCGGTCTCTCAAATTTAGGGAGAGAGGATAAAAAAATGGTTTTTCCTTGCAAATCGGTTGATCCCATGATAAAATAATTACTGTCTAAAATTTGGGGAATTAGGTTTGATCGGTTCTGGTCGAATCATGCCTACAGTTTAAGGAGGTGAATGTTTTGCCGAATATTAAATCCGCCAAAAAACGGGTTGACGTTGCCGCTGTACGTAATCAAGCCAATTCAATGCAGACTTCCGCGTTGAAAACGCGCCTTAAAAAAGCGACTACCTCCCTTGCTGCAGGTGAGGCCAATAAAGAAGTTTTATCCAGTGCCGTCAAGGCTTTAGATGAAGCCGTTACCAAGGGCTTGATCCATAAAAATCAAGCAGCCCGGCGTAAATCAAGGCTTACCAAAAAGCTCAACGCCGTATCAGCTGCGAAATAATTTGATAATGTTTGCGAAGGAACGATCGATAAAGGGACCGACTTTAAAAGTCAGTCCCTTTTGTTTTTCTCAAAATTCGTTTCGAACTACGATCCCTCTCCCGGCCAGATATTCCTTAGCCTCTCTTATGGAATACTTCCGGTAATGGAAAAGCGTTGCTACTAAAACCGCGTCCGCCCGGCCGGCTAGAATTCCATCTGCCAAATCCGAAAGACTCCCGGCGCCGCCCGAAGCGATAACCGGAACGGGAACCGCCGTTGCGACGGCACGGGTCAATTCGATATCATATCCGTCCGCGGTCCCGTCCCGATCCATACTGGTCAAGAGAATCTCCCCTGCCCCAAGTTTGGTGGCACGAACAGCCCATTCCACAACATCAAGTCCTGTAGCGATCCGGCCACCATGGCTATATACTTCCCACCCGGCAAAAGGATCCTCTTTCACGCGACGGCGGGCGTCGATAGCCACAACCACACACTGGGAGCCAAATTTCTCAGCTCCCTCGCTGATTAGCGAGGGATTTGCAATCGCCGCGGAATTAATCGCGGTTTTATCGGCTCCGGCCAGCAGTAAAGCCCGCATATCGGCGGTACTACCAATTCCGCCACCCACCGTAAATGGGATAAAAACCTGTTCCGCGACATGGGATGCCATCTCCACCACCGTCTTACGCTGTTCGTGCGAAGCGGTGATGTCCAGGAAAACCAACTCGTCGGCTCCGGAATGGTCGTAAAAAGCAGCTAATTCGATTGGATCTCCGGCATCCCGTAATTCCAAAAATTCGGTTCCCTTGACTACCCGGCCGTCTTTTACATCCAGGCATGGAATGATCCTTTTTGCCAACATAATAACTACCCCTCAATCACTCGGATGGCCTCAGCCAGATCAATCCGTTTATCGTAAAGCGCCTTGCCGACAATCGCTCCGGTGATCCCGGACAGATGCAAATCCCGTAATTGCTCCAAATCTGTAATCCCTGAGATTCCCCCCGAGGCAATTACGGCAAGACCGCTTGATTGGGCCAGGGTGGTTAGGGCCTGAGTATTAGGACCCGTGAGCGTTCCATCCCGGCCGATATCGGTATAGATGAGCTCCGCAATTCCTTCTTGTTTTAACTCGATTGCCAGTTCCAAGGCGGTCTTGGCCGTCAGGTTAACCCAACCATCCGTCGCCACCTTACCGTTTTTAGCGTCGATTCCGGCCAGAATCCGCCCGGAATATTTCCGGCAGGCCTCACTCACCAGTCCCGGGCTTTGAATTGCAGCTGTCCCCAATATTACCCATGCAGCACCGGCATCCAGATAACGTTCTACCGTCTCTAGACATCGGATACCGCCACCGACTTCGACAGGGATGGAGACTGCCGCAATAATCTCTTGAACCAACGACATCTGTGTCGGTTCACCCCGGAAAGCGCCATCCAGATCGACTAGATGTAATCGTTTGGCCCCCAGTGCTTCCCACCTACGGGCAACTTGGACCGGATCTTTGTCATAAAAAGTTTCTTGGGCAGGATCCCCCTGATGAAGCCGAACGCAGTTGCCGCCCAGTAGATCGATAGCCGGTATAATAATCATGATTTGAACTCCGCAAAATTTTTTAAAATGATCAGTCCTACCTTGCCGCTTTTTTCGGGGTGAAACTGAACCGCTACCGTTTGACCCTTGGCGATCCCCGAGCAATATTCGAAACCGTAATCCGTAGTACAGGCAACAATTCCCGGATCCGCCGGTTTGACGTAATAGGAGTGAACGAAATAAACAAAACTCCCATCCGGGATACCCCGAAATAAAGGAGTTTCTGATACAGGATGAATCTGATTCCATCCTATCTGGTGCACCTTCAGTTC
>DASVMB010000087.1:0-6664 GCA_036384575.1 Bacillota bacterium | reverse complement strand
ATAATCTTTGATCAGGACGTGCTCTTTTTCTGCTTTTTTACCGCCTTGGATCTCAAGGCTTATGAGTTTACCGTAACCGTTCTTAGCCAATAACCGGGTCAATTCGTGATCTTGAATGGTGATATGTTCGCTAGGTTTGCCTTCCCCATACAACACCGCCGGGACCAAACCATTTTGACGCAGTTTGTGTACCTTTTGTTTACCTACTTCCTCCCGGACCGTGGCTGCTAATAAAAGTTCCATCCGTTACTCCTCCTAAACTTAGATAGATATTGAGACGAGACACCAAGGTTTACAAGTGCCGTCGGAGATCCAAACGTAAATTAGCACAGATCGCTCACATTATAACATTCCTGAACCCGGTTGTAAACTAACGAATTACTCGCCTTCGTCCTGTTTCTTCACCCTATCCCGGGGAGCGACCCATTCGGTTAAATTTTGCTGCTTGGAACGGGCGATTCCCAATGATTTTCCGGGAACTTCCTTGGTTATTGTCGAACCGGCTGCAACGGTTGCCCCGGCACCAATCGTTACCGGAGCCACCAGATTGGCGTTACTCCCGATAAAAGCGCCATCACCAATAACGGTATGATGCTTAGAGACTCCGTCATAGTTACAAGTGATTGTGCCGGCTCCAATATTAACATTCGCACCGACCTGGGTATCCCCCAGATAAGTAAGATGCGGTATCTTACTTCCTTCACCGATGACCGAATTTTTAACCTCAACAAAGTCGCCGATCTTCACCCGGTCGGCACTTGAAGTACCGGGACGAAGATAGGCAAAGGGACCTACATTGTTACCCGATCCCAGCGTCGCCTCAATCACCTGACTGAACTGGACTGAAGTTCCATCGCCAATGGTTGAGTCCAAAATTCGCGTATGCGGACCAATCTGGCAACCCTCGCCGATTTTTGTTTTTCCTAAAATTATGGTGCCGGGCAAGATAACGGTATCGCAACCGATAGCTACCTCGGGTCCGATATAAGTATACTGCGGATCTTCAATGGTTACCCCTTGACGCATCCACTCACGGTTGATCGAAAGCTTCAGGAACCGTTCGGTTTGAGCAAGTTGAGCCCGATCATTCGGACCCATTACCTCTTCGGCATCCGGGGCTACCAAGCCTACAACCTTCTGTTTCTGACCCACCATGACCTTAAAAACATCGGTCAAATAATACTCTCCTTGAGCATTATGCGGAGTAATCTGGTCTAGCGCGGCCAAAAGAGTTTGTATATCAAAACAATAGACTCCGGTATTGACCTCTTTGATGGTTCGCTGCTCCGGAGTGGCGTCTTTTTCCTCGATAATGGCGCGGATCTGATCCGAACCGTCGCGGATGATCCGCCCATAGCCGGCGGGATTACTCATCCGGGTGGTTAGTACCGCGGCACAGGCCCCATGGCTTCGTTTCAATTCAATCAGTTCTTTTAGGGTTTCTTCCCGTAACAACGGTGTATCACCATATAAAACCAATAGATCGCCACTTAATTGTGACAGTTCTTCTTTGGCCGCCATTACCGCATGACCGGTTCCCAACTGTTCGTGTTGCCAGATATATTTTTCCCCGGGACCGATAGCCTCCACTATCCGCTGGCCTTCAAAGCCCACCACGATCAAAATCGGATCGGACCCGGCCTTCCCGGCAGCGTCCATCACATATCGCAGCATTGGGCGTTCCAGTAACGGATGTAAGACTTTGGGTAATTTGGATTTCATCCGGGTACCCTGCCCGGCAGCCAGAATAATGCTGGCTAACTGCGGCATTCCAATCACTCCTTGTAGGAGGGTCCGACCATGTTTGGTATTCGCTTTACGCGCACACCGGGAGTCGCCCTAAAAAGTCCTTGGAGAGCTAAATATCCAAAATCATCAGCCAAAGGAGGCTTAAAGCGGGAAATTTTTCCTCAATCCTTAATAAAAAAGAACTCAGTCGAGTTCTTTGTTCCCTAAATGGCTGGGGCGGCTGGGTTCGAACCAACGAATGCGGGAGTCAAAGTCCCGTGCCTTACCACTTGGCTACGCCCCAATTAATTGCAAAGAATAGTATATCAGTCAATTGCCCCGATGTCAATCACCAAATCGTACCTGCGAGCCATCAAAAAAAGAAGGTTCCCGGTTAAGGGAGCCTCTTCATCACTTAAGTATCATGACTTGTTTGTATGTAAGAAAAAGAAATCCCGCTTATTGCGCAGTTTCATACTCTTTAAGAATGGCGCTCTGAATCAGTTCCCGGGCTTCGGATGTGATCGGATGAGCGATATCCCGGAATTCGCCTTCAGGAGTCTTCCGGCTAGGCATCGCCACGAATAGTCCGTTTTGACCCTCGATCACCCGGATATCCCTTACCACAAAAGCGTCATCAATCGTGATAGAAGCAATCGCCTTCATTTTCCCCTCGGAGTTGACCTTTTTTAACCGTACATCCGTGATGTTCATAAACCCACTCACCTTTCTATTTAACTCTTCATGAAGTAATAATAATTTCCATAAATATTAAAAAACTCCTGCCGCTTCCGAGAATTTTTTCCTAAATTTTTCTAATATATAATGACATTGGATATTGGTTTACAAAAACCGTTTAAGCTGCATTTTTTTATCTTTTGAATATGCCAAACAAAAAAGGCCTTTTGATCCGAGGCCTTTTCCATCGCTCAAACTAATGACTTACCGGCGAATGATTTCCCCGTGGGTTCGGGTTAAAACTTCACAAGCCAATGCGAGATCGCTTGGCTTGTCCACATCGATTCCCACCTCGGGATAGGGTGAAATGATCCCCACCGGGACCAGATTCAAGAGCCGGGCGACGCGTTCCTCGATCTCACGGATGGTTAACCGTCCGGTGATCAATTTGAACAAATACTTCCAACCTAGCATTCTACAGAGTTGGATAGGTTTTTTGCGAAGTGACGCGGCTTTATCCAACTTTGACATATGGTTACGAACCACTCGGGGCGAGAGTAGCAATAAATTGCCTCCGGTAAAGACGCCCTCCCGCAATTTAACGTACGTACGCTGGACCCCGGGGTACTTTGCCTCATTAACCTCTCTTGATACAAAGGAGTAATAAATATCGCCATTTCTCTGGCGACAGCGTTGTAAGAAATCTTGCAAGGCCTCGCGGGTAATGAGCGGAATATCGGAAGTCAACACCAGAATCGGTTCCTCCGTCTGCAGTGCTTTTAAACCATTGTTCAAACTATCGATCACCGAACCCCCGGGACCAATCAATACGGTGATCTGCTCCTTCGCCGCGGCCGATAACACATTCTCAGGACCGACAACCACGATTCTTTTGATCTCAGCCACTTTTTTTAAGGCCAGGATTACATAATCCAACATCGGATGGCCGGCGATCTCAATTTCCGCTTCATACTGCGCCGAACTAACCCGGCGTAGCGCACCCGAGTTCAAACCGCCTGCCAAGATCACTGCATCCATTTAGTTAGGCACCCCCGTATTTTTTATCCTGTTGGATCATTCGCATCAACGTGTTTTCGGCATTTTGAATATGTTCATGCGCGAGTTTCCTGGCTAACTCACCGTCACGGGCCGATACCGCTTCCACGATTTTACGGTGTTCCTCTACAGCTATCTTCATCCGGCCCGGATACGATAACGAAGTGGTCCGGGAACGTTGAATCTGTTCCCGCAGATTACTGATGATCTGGGTTAGCCGTTCATTCCGACTTGCCTTATAAAGCAGGGAATGAAAACCGGTATCGGTCTCTACGACCTTATCGACATCCCCCACTTCTATCTCTTCAGATATCTTCACCAAGTAACGCTCCATCTGTTCCAACTCTTCATCGGTGGCTCGTTCCGAAGCCAATTCCGCGGCTAAACCCTCCAACGCTCGCCGAATCTCAAAAACATCGGCGATGTCTTTCAATGAGAGCCCGGCAACGTAAGCCCCCTTACGGGGGATCATCACTACCAGCCCTTCCAGTTCAAGTTTCCGGATGGCTTCGCGAACCGGGGTCCGGCTGACCCCCATCTCTTCGGCCAACTGGATCTCCATTAACCGTTCACCCGGACCCAGTTTGCCTTGAATAATCGCCTCACGTAAGGATTCAAAAACCAGTTCCCTTAGGGGTTTATAATTGTCCAACCGAATCGGGACTAGAGGTTGTCGTTCCATTACGGTCACCCTTTTCATCAAAAGATTGATCTATAAAATCCGCAAGATATCCAAACCAGCCGCTGGGCAACCCCTGTAAAAACGGTCGAATGATTGTCTCCGGCGGATTTAACGCAAAAACCGATGGTCCGCTACCGGACATCAAATTATGGATTAACCCGAAATCGCAAAAATACTTTTTTACCCTCCGTACCACCGGGAACTCATTGCACGTGACCGCTTCCAGGAGATTCCCCCACGAAGACTCCAGGTTCTGCAAATCATCCTGTTCCAACGCTGCAACAGCCGTGTCTATGGTAGGGTGTTGTTGGATCTGGTCCAGCTTCAGCCGTTTATATATCAAAGCAGTAGGAACAGCGATTCCCGGGTTGACCAAAAGCACTCTATGAGTAGACCTCGCATGCCTTCGAATAGGTGTAAGTTGTTCGCCGATTCCCCGGCACCTGGCAGTCCCTTGCAAGATGCAGAAAGGAACATCCGCCCCTAATCTGGCACCGAGTTCCAATAATTGCTCCAAAGATAAACCGAGTTTCCAAAGAAAGTTTAAAGCCTTCAAGGTAGCGGCGGCATCACTGCTTCCACCGGCAAGACCGGCAGCTACAGGTATCCGCTTATTGAGTCGAATCCGGACCCCGCCGCGGCAACCGGTTTCCGTCCGGATCAATTGAACCGCCTTCCATATCAGATTTCTCTGGTCGTCCGGGACTAACCTGGTATTGGTGGTAAGCTCGATTTCCGAATCCGGCATAAGCTCAAAGCTTAATTGATCCGCAAGCGTGATCGTTTGCATGATCATATCCACCTCATGATAACCATCGGGTCGCTTCGCCAGAACATCCAGGGCAAGATTTATTTTAGCCGGGGCTTGGATTGTAAACATGGTTTCTTTCCAGTATTTTTTTCCAGTATTTTTTCCCTTAAAAATATATATATTGGCCAAAAGTGACTATAATCCTGCCGCATAAAAAAAATACACCGGTTATCGCAACCGCTGTATTCCATGGGGTTAATTATTACAAATTAAATTATGGCCGTGCACCGAGCGTAGACCCAAGCCTCCCGAACGTACCGAATCAGCCTGCTCCGACCAGGCAACCCTGCGGCACACAAAGTTGCTCACTTACCGCTGCTTCCTTCCGGACCTGGCGGGGTTCATAAGTCCTTGTTGCGCAAGACCCAATCCTCAACACCGCTTAACTCAGCCGGATTCACGAAGCTCGGCCGCGACCCGGAATTCAACCCTGCTATAGCGGGTTGCAGGTTACAGGGCACCGCTACCTCCCCGTCTAGCACGACCATAAACTTGATTTCCTTCGTCATCCTTATCCGGATCCGGCAATGGATAAGTAATAAAATTATATCATAATTTCCACGGTTGACAATAGGAAAATTTTAGTATGCCTTTGTCCCCAAAAAGGCCATACTACCATCACCTTACATCATAACTGTATACCCGATCGCCGGAAATCACCAGCACCCCGTCATCCTGCCGATACATCCGGGTGATCCGTCCATAAGTCGGCTCCTCCCACAGTTTCATCCCAAAGACCAGCTCACGGGCTTCAAAACGATTACCCACCCCGATGACGAGTAAATCAGCGATACTCAATGGCGGACCGATAACCGTCTGATCCCAACCTACCTTCCATAGGCTTTCTCCGGTCAAACGATGAAATACCTGTAAATACCCACGGTTGCTTTGCGTATTGTAAGCCAAAAAAAGTTCTTTCTCACCGAGTCCAAGCGAAAGGTTTCTAGGATCACCCTCATACCTGACCTTCCAGATACTGATCGTCCGGCCGGAATCCCGATCCAATACCTTTAGATCCCCATTGGCAAGGGGGCAATAGATTTCATCGCCTCCGGCGATTGGCTTGGCAAGCAGCTTCCCACCCAACTGGACTGCCCAGAGTTTTACTCCATGGTTATCGACCATCCATAGTTCCGAGTTCGGTAGAGTGATCAGGAGTCGTTCTACCGCAATTTCAGATATATCCGCCTGACTGTTGGCAGGCAAATTCCATCGTAAGGAACCGTCTTCCCAATTTAGCGCATGAATCAATCCACTTCTATCCACCAGGTAGCAGGCATCTTTGGTTAGGTAATATCTTGAGAGATTGGGAAATTTTTTGCGCCATGTGAATACCAGGTGAAAGAGGTTGAACTTCGTCAGACTGGCTACTTTGACATAATCACCTTCAAGTACCATATACCGATCACCATTGACATCGTGAGACTGCAAACCGGTTTTATACTGACCGATCCGCTTACCGGTCTCCGGATCCAAAACCTCAACTGTCTGTGCGGTATTCAGAGCCAGGGCTGTTTTGGTTTTAACTGCTGTGGTGATATTCTCTGTCGTCTGGTAGGTCCAATTCAGTCTGGCATGGCGGCTTAAATCACTGGTTCTCGGGATGACGGATTTAGAATCGCCGAACGTCACCTTGAGTTCCACGAAAAAGTTGGCCCCTTCCCGCCAGCGCCGTAAAACTTGATAGTCGTAAATTCCCAAATCTTGTT
>DASVMB010000086.1:0-6067 GCA_036384575.1 Bacillota bacterium | reverse complement strand
AATGCCGCGCGGTAATCGCTCTCCACCATCGCCGCTTGGATCTTGTAAAGCTGGCCGATGAGCATCCGCAGGTGGCTATTGCCTTTTCCAACCGGCACAAAACAATCGACCTTGCAGTTAAAGCTCAGGGCTCCCACCATATCCCCATGTTCCTGAATATTGAAAGCCAGCAAGATCGCCGAATCCAAAATATGATCAAGGCGGCTGGCGCCTTCATTTACTTGATCAAACAACAATCTGCCGGTATCAAAGAGCAGGTAAACATTTTGATCTTTCTCCGGTTCATACTGGTTAATAAAGGGCTTGCCTCGATGGGCTGTGACTTTCCAATTGATTTTACGGTAATCATCACCGGCGGTATATTCCTTTAACTGGGCCAACTCCCCGCCTACGCCAAGTTGCCTTAAGCGATGGGATCCCGCCGCATCACCGCCGACCAGCCTCAATAAAGGGTCATTCAAGATTTTGGCCAGATTTGGATAAACCCGCAGCTCTTGCCGGAGCGCAATTTTGGTTTGATGAGTGAAGAGTTGCAGCCTGCCTGTAACCTTTAGATTGAGAGCGCCGAACTCAAAGATACCGCGTTTTGGGGCCGTTATGCCGTATGTAAAAAACGCCTCTCCACCGGCGGGAACCATTACTCCACCCTGGCAATTACGCACGGTAACTACAAATGGCGGCTCATCCTTTATGAATACCATCACCGGATGTTTATTGGGATTGGCGATCACCAAACCGACTTCGGACTCTTGGTTTTGATAGAGCGGATCCGTAAAATCGCGCCTGGCGGTCAGCTTGGCTTGTTTCATGGTCAGCAACAGATCCACCAGCCATAACAACAGCAGGCAGGCCAGCAGATACCCGAGATACCAACCAGGGAAAGGCACCGCCAAAATCGCGAGCAAGAACACGAACCCTATAAAATACCAGGTAAAAAACATGGCTACCTCGGCACTTTCAAGCTGGCCAAAATATTTTTAAGTACATGATCGCTATTTTTGCCATCGATCAAGGCATCGGGTTTCACCAATAAACGATGGCGCAATACCATACAGGCAACCTCCTGAATATCATCGGGAATCACATAGTCACGTCCCTGTATAGCGGCATACGTTTTGGCGGCATGTAATAAATATATTCCCGCACGGGGACTCGCACCTAAAGTCAGCAAAGGATTGACACGGGTTGCCTGAACGATTTGATAAATGTAATCGATGATCTCTGGCCGCACATTGACGGTTGCCACCATCCGGCGGACTTCCAAAACATCATCCGGGGTAAGTACCGGTCTAATCTGTTCCAAATCGTTCTCGGCCACCAAATTACCCTGATAACGCCGGTAAATCTCAATCTCAGTTTCACTGTCCGTATAGGATAACTGTAATTTTAGTAAAAAGCGATCCAACTGGGCTTCGGGCAAGGGATACGTACCCTCGTATTCCAGGGGATTTTGGGTGGCGAGCACCGTAAAAATCGGGGAAAGCGTCTTTAATTCCCCGTCAACCGTGACTTGTTTTTCTTCCATGGCTTCAAGAAGCGCAGCCTGAGTTTTGGGCGGAGTCCGATTGATCTCATCCGCCAGTAACAAGTCGGTAAATATCGGTCCCGGTTTGAAGAAGAACTGCTGCCGATGGAGATCAAATATATTGGTGCCGGTGATATCAAGGGGCATCAAGTCCGGGGTAAACTGCACCCGCTTATAGGCGGCTGTTATGGAACGTGCCAGAGATTTGGCTATCAGTGTCTTGGCAACACCGGGCGGACCCTCTAGGAGAACATGCCCTCCCACAAAAAGAGCGATTAATATTCCTTCGATGATCTTTTCCTGACCGATGACCACCTTCGTCAGTTCCGACTTTACTTGGTCACAAATTGACTGGACTTTCTCCATTCGGTCAACTCCTTTCTGTAGGCATCCAGCTGTAAAGCAATTGTCAAGAATTGTTCCTTCGATAACTTCGTAGGATGATCAAAATAAGAACAAAAGTCGGACAGGGATCGGTAATGATTGCCGGTATGTACATTCAAACCCGCAATCAATTGTTCCGGCGCTGCCGCCACCGGCATATGGGTCAATTCGGCTACGGCCTTCAACAAGTCACGCCAGAGGTTATCCAGTACCATCTGATAGATTTTCGCCTGTTGAAAAAGTCCGGCCATGGAATACACGAATTCATCAAACGGGCGGCCCCGAGCTAATATTAACGGCCGGGGACGCCCGAAACGGGCCGCCAGTTTCCAGATGAGCAGAATAATCGCCATCAAAGCCAGCAGGCAAACAATCCAATAACGACTGAAAACCATACTTAACCGCCAGTCGGTATCCGAATTATCGGATACAAATGCCATATTATAAAAGCTCACCCGCCCGGATGGGTAAAAACTTCGCAACAGTGTCACTAAAACCGCCGCATTATCGGGAAACGTCTTTAAATAGCGGTTGGTCAAACCGGCGATATCATTCCAATTGATAATACTCCCCGAACCGTACGAGCTGCGATAAATAAAATACTGGTCCCCGACCTCGTAAAAACCTTGCTCCGGATCGTCAAGAACAGGAACCCAATTTTTGCTGATATGGTAAGTCAGACCGGATAAATTCAGGTTTGCGGCATCGCTTTGAAAAGGTCGGCCGGCAGTCACGTCCAATATATCCGATTCCCTGGTGAGGCTAGGCCAGGATGAAGCTAACTCCAAAACATTTCCCCCGGCACTAACCCATGTCAGGATTGTTTTTTGCTGCTTGGCTGAAAGTCTGGTAGTGGTAACTAAAATCAGCAGTGATTGATGATTGACCGGCAGACTGTGAACCAAGGTTACCTGATAACCGGATTTTTTCAAAATAAGATCCAGCGCTTTCAGTCCGTCCGGGCCGTAACTGTTGGCATCGTAAGCCACCAGTTTCTTTTGGGAAAGAGAAACCCAGCTTAAGAAGAGCAAAATTCCCATCAGTAACCCTAAAGCCACCAGACCCATGATTACTTTGTGTTTAGACATGCGGTTTACCCGTATTGGCTTCCAAAATTTTCAGATACCCGGTAAGGCGGTCATAATCCTCCGTTTGACAGCTTCGCAATCCATACCATTTTTCTTCAAAAACCAGCATCAGTTCCCGAAAAGCTTGACTGCAGGGATGATCAGATCCAAAAGTACGGTTTACAATGTTTAAATTGGTTTTATCGGTAAGGCGGACACCGTCCGGTAGGATACCATTGGTTTTCAGGTCTTCCAACCCGGCCAGATAGAGCAGGCGGATGGCTTCGCGAAACTGACCTTTATCTGCCATTATCCTGGCCTGAACCTTCAGATCCTCGGAACGAACCACTGGAACTGCGGTTTTTGGGGATAAAGATTTTACCCTCCCGGAACGGGCGAAAAGTTTGGGTAATAAATAAATTAAGACCAAAGGCAATACTGCCAAAGCGGCAAGTCCAATCCAGCGTAATGCCTTATTCCAAGGCATCTGCTTTCCGGATCTTTTCGAAGAGTCCAACTTAGCCAACCAATTACGGATATTTTGCCAGAATCTCTGCAACCCCTTCCAACGATCGGGATAATTAAAACGGGGATCCTTTAATATCTCCCGAATATTCCGGCGTAGAACCGGGATATTGGGTGGAGCCGTGCGGACCCGGTTATCACTATTGTTCAAAGTAGTTCCGGCGGCCGCGGCCGAAACAACAAACGCAGGAAATACCATCAAGACCAGTGCCCATAACAAAATGATTTTTTTCAATGGTAGACTCCGATATTTCAAAATGATGCGGGCTGCGCTGTTGATTGTCCTTCAGTTCCCGCCTGTGCGGCCTCGGCCAGTTGTACACTGATATCGTAACCTTCTTTACGAATGATTAGGTCGTAATAGATGGCGGCCAATGGCCCATAGAAATAGGCAACCAATAAAACCAACAGGAACGAAGCGCCGATGCCAAAGATCGCGGCTATGATATAGGCGATCATGTTTTTAAGCATTGCCGCCACCACGATGGGTATGGCGATGAATCCCAGCAGTATGAGACCCAAAGCATATCCCAATAAATATACCAGCAATAGAGTCCAGAAGATCCGCCACCGATGATGGGATAACAATTTGATACCGCGCCCGATTGACTTCATCACTTTTAAATTTTCGTAAACTACTACGGGCGAGGTCATACAGAAAAAGAAGGCGATCACCAACTGCAAAAAATTATTGGCATATGAAATGAAGGTTCCCGTGAGCGGCGAAAGCAGGTTGACATTTACAGATATAACGACCCCGGGCAAAATCACAATATAGAGCAATAATCCCACAACGAACTGGACCCAAAAGATCCGTGCCCGGTTACCCTTCACTCCTCGAAAAGCCTCTTTAGATGAGGTTTTTTGATCATGCAATCCATTTTTGAATATCTTAAGTACTCCGTAAGTATAGTAAATATCTCCGATAACTGCGGCAACGATGAAGGCAAGCGCCACCAATAATAGTCCTACGATTCCCAATATAATGACGGATGTCGAACCGTGTCCTGCTTCCGACCAGAATAGCGGGTTGGTTATTGGAATATCGGTATGCGTCCCAAGTAACGCCAAATAAACCACCGCGCCGATGATTCCGGCGAATAAAATAATCAGCGACGGAAAAAAGGCCTTAAAGAAAATCCCTTGCAAGGACCAAAAATTTTCGCGCATAATCGTAAAAGTACTATCTAAAATATCGCGTACGCCCATAGGTTTTAGGTGATTTTTCATGACCTGCCCCCTTTTGTTCTTTTTGGGAAGAGCACATATAAAGATACCCAACAAATATAATTTTCGGTACTGAATGTAATCTTCCTGCATCAATTCCATATATTGCTATATACAAGTCAAAAAAAACGGCAAACCTTTGATATAGGTTCGCTGTTTTATATTTTGAAGGTAAATTTCTTTCAAATCAAAGAACGAACCGTCAGATCTTCCCCAAGTCCTCGTCCGCCATGATCCCGATCTCTTCGCGGCGCAAGATCTCCTCGGCCAGAGGATACTTCTCCACTTCAATCACGATCGCCGCTTCCTTGCGATTTTCGATCACGAACCCATAGCAATCCTGAATATTGATCTGATTGGCCGAAAGGACGGTGAGCAGCCGGTGCAGCCCGCCCGGCTGATCGGGCACGGTGGCGATGAGGATCCGGCGTTTGGATACGGTAATCTGTTCCTTTTTCAACACCTCAAAAGCTTGATCGATGTCATTGACAATGATCTTGACGATCCCATACTCTCCGACACTGGCCAGTGAAAACGCCTTGAGGTTGATTTGATTTTCCGCCAGGATCCGGGTAAGTTTCTCCAGTTTTCCCGGCTTATTCTCCACAAAGATGGACAGATGCGACGCCATGGTTTATGCACCTCCTCTTATACTTTCTCTCTCAGATCATGAACACGTTTGGCCTTACCCTCCGACACCGGAAGACTCCCCGGCTCCACGATCCGCACCACCGGCGAGATAACCAGTTCCGATTTGAGTTCCTCGGCAACGCGGTTCTGGAGGTTCGTCAGCTCTTCAAGGGTTCCCTCGAAAACATCCCGGTCAAACTCAACCTGAATGTACATTTTATCCATATAGTTTTCCTTCCGAATCTCGATGGAATAGTTGTTCCCCACACCGGGGATCCGCATCATCGTCTGCTCGATCTGAATCGGGAAGGTGTTCACTCCATTGATGATGAGCATGTCATCGGCCCGGCCCTTGATGCGGTCAATCCGCCGGTGGGTCCGGCCACAGGAGCAAGCATCGGGCAGGATCCGGGTCAGATCCCCGGTTCGGTAACGCAAAAGCGGCATAGCCTCTCGCCGCAGCGTGGTTAGGACCAACTCGCCCTCTTCCCCCTCGGGCAGCACCCGCCCGGTCCGGGGATCGATGATCTCAATATAAAAATGATCCTCCCAAATATGCATTCCCGCTTGCTCCGGGCATTCAAAGGCCACACCCGGCCCGCATACCTCGGAGAGCCCGTAGGAATTAAAGGCCTTGATCCCGTATAGCTTTTCGATCTGCTTCCGCATCTCCTCGCTATGGGGTTCCGAACCGATGAAGGCGATCCGT
>DASVMB010000085.1:0-3941 GCA_036384575.1 Bacillota bacterium | reverse complement strand
AATGCAATGACGGTGAACCAGAACGCCTGTATCGCTTCGCGGAAACTGCGCGCCGGACCGGCCGGCACCTGAGAAGTCATGTCGGCTATGGCGGTCAGTTCCCGGGTACGTTCGGCGGTTGCTGCATCCCCCGCCATTTTTAGCGCCAAAGCGGCATAGCGGGCGGCATAATCATTCACGGCTTGAATCGATATGATCATGGATTGATAAAAGTTTTTCTTTTGGAGAAACTCCGGGTCGCTTTCGGAGAGGTTTTGAACTGCGGCCTCTATCTCCCGAAGGATTCCGTTGAAGCCTCTGCTCAGCACCTTTTCATATTCAATATGCGATAAATGATTGGCGCCCATAAAATCATTCATGATCACCATTGCCAGATTGCGTACGTAAAAATCGGTATCCCCGTTCAGCATGGATGTCATACTGTCATAGCCGTTTTTGCCGTTCCAAAAAGCCGCGATCTCCTCGCGGATCAACCGTTTCTCTTCATCGTTCAAAAAGAAGCGATCCTTTTCCCGTTCCTCAAAATTATTGACTTCCTTGCCGATAAAGTCGCTTTTTAATTCGGGATAGAGCATGGCTGCCTTGAATTTCTCCGTTAACGAGCCGACAATCCTTTCATCCTCGGCAATGGATACCGGCAATTGATTCATGGCTGCCCTAAATCCCAGCGCCAACTGGATCTCCCGGGGCATGCCCGGATTTGATTTTACCGCATGGGTAATTGCGAGAGCGCGGATCAGACTGACTTCTTGCGGAGCTTCGAGTACCCTCCGGCGCATGGCTTCAAGCCGCGGCACCAGACTTTTTGTAACCGAAACGGTTGTCATGATAAACCTCCCAAATAATGGTTGATTATTTTAACTTCAGGCCAGCTTCTCCCGGAGTTTTCCGGCTTTGGCCTTCCAATTCTCTGCATAAACGGGTCCCCGGACCTGGATATCCTGACTCAATAAAGTTTCAAGTTCTTTGAAAGCAAGTTCCTTTCGGCGCAGATTGATGTATAGTTCGGCCAGATGGAATCTGGCCTGGGGGTCTTCCGGCCCGAGTTCTACCGAACGCCGCAAATGCTCCAGAGCTTTATTGAGATTACGCATGCCAACCGGGCTAGGCGGAGATAACCGATAGAGCTCGCCCAGAATAATGTGAGGCTGACCGTAGTGATAGCTCTCATCCAGTTGTAACGCTTTCTCGGCATGCTTTTTCACCGGCCCCAGGTAAAAAAGGGAGCTCAGTATCCCCATCTCCATGCCATGGATGCCCATCATCGCAGCGGCCCAGGAATTGGCATCGACGTTATTCTCATCATACTCCAGCCCCTTTTTGGCAAGATTCACGCCTTTTTCCGCTACGGCCAGCTTTTCGCCGGAAGATACGTATTCATAGCGGTAGTTTTCAACCTGCGCCAGTTTGCCGTATACTTTCGCCAAAACTTGGGGGCTGTTCGCCTCATTTTTTATTTTCGTCAATGCGGTTTCAGCTAGGTCAAGGTTAGTGCCGTTCTCACAGGAATATAGCAATTGTTCGATTCGTTCAAACGCCGTTTCCAGCTCATTACCCATTGTCTCATCTCCTAAAATAATGATCTTCTCTAAAGTCTCACCCGGTTCTTCCGCGTCAATGAAACCCGGATCAATTCCGAATTGGCTGTTTCTACTAAGAGTCAGGGCTGTACCTATTATCCAAGCAGCAATTTGCCGATTTGGCACAGGCTGTCCACCGCGGACACATCATGGTCCAGAAGCGGCAGAATGCATGATTTCACCTCTTCTTGTTGCAACATCAAACTGTTGTGTTCTGCAACTATAACCCGACGTATTTCCCTGACCTAAGCATTATTTCCGCCCCCAGCCCGCTCACAACAGCTCTTCCTTTCCAAATGTCTATATTGTATCATACAACAGTTGTATTTAACAACAGTGTTTTTATATTCCCTTTTTGCCCCAGCCCGCCCTAAATCCAACATGTTCTGCTTCACCGTTTATCCTGGCTGAATACCGCATAAGAGTCATAGAGAAATTTGACACCTGAGGAAAGATCGCATATAATGGAAACTAAGGAAACGATAAAAGTTTCCACAGTATCTTCGAGCTAAATGGGATTTTAAGCGGGAGAGGGTGAAAACGGTTGGTGTCGAAGGATGAAACCCGGCAACGGATTATGACCATGGCGAGAACCAAATTTTTTTCATTAGGCTACTCCAGTCTGACCATGGATGAACTCGCCGCCGATTTGGGCTTAAGCAAAAAAACACTTTACAAAAATTTTGCCTCAAAGAATGATTTATTAAAAGAAGTGGTCGAGGAGTTTATGGGAGAGCAAATTGTCCAAGTCCAACAGATTTTAAACAGCACCGAGTCTACCATGGAAATAATGAAGCGTTTAGTGATGTTCATCGGGAACCTCGCTTCTCAAATCAGCCACTTGCGAATTCAAGATCTCCAAAAGAATGCGCCGGAGATCTGGAAAGAAATTGCGGAGGTACGCGAGAAATATATCGCCGCGAATTTTAAAAATATCTTGCAAGACGGGATCCGTGAGGGAAAGTTCCGCAGTGATGTAAATCCGGATTTGATACTGATGATCCTCATTAGTTGCATTAATGGAATTATCAACCCGATTACCCTTGCCCAATTGCCGATATCGATCAGAGAAGCGTTTGAAGGCATTATTACAGTCGTTTTTAACGGGATTCTTACGGAAGGCAACCGGATTTAATTCTTTCAAGGAGGGATTTGAAATGAGAAAAATCCAAATCGCAATTTTGGCCCTATGTTTATCATTCGGTTTCTCATTCACGGCTTATGGCCTTGAAACCTCAGGATATCTGGAGAATCAGCTGCAAATCACCGACGGTGACAATCTGTTCGATACCAATAAGTTACGCCTCGATTTTCAGGTAAAAGAGAGCGGTTATTATATGTTGGTATCGGTGAACGCTCTGAATGGTTTGATGCAAGGTGACATTTCCCTGCAAAACGCCGATTTAAGCGATCCCAATGTACTTCTCAGCCTTGAAAATAACCTGTTGGAACTAAGTCGGGCTTACCTGGAACTTTATCCTTCCTGGGGAAAAGTCACGCTCGGCCTGCAAAACATAGCTTGGGGAAACGGCTACTTATTCAATCTCCCCGATCAATTCAATCCCCCCAACCCTCTGGATCCCAAAGGGGAAAAACAAGGAATCAACGCCATATCAACCAAATGGAATCTTAACGGCACGGCTCAGCTCGAGGCGGTCGCAGTTCCTGCTGCAAAGCTCTCCGGTACCGATTACGGAGTCAAAGCCCGGGTGAATATCGGTTTGTTTGACATCTCCACTTTCTTCTTGAAAAGATACAACATACCGGTAAATCTATCTCAGCCGACTATCCGGTTTGATCGCACCGCCGGGGTTTTAGAGATCAAAGGCGAGCTTGGAGACGGGCTTCCCGGGATCTGGCTGCAAGGCGGATGGTTTGGTGATACAAATCTTGCCACCAACTCAACGGAGAACTACTTTACGTACGTTACCGGGTCGGATTACACCTTCAATGTCGGAAACGGACTATACTGTCTGGCAGAATACATGCGGAATACTCAAATCGAAGCCAACCAGGTCTATTTTCTAACCCGCTACAGCCCACAAGGGTATCTCACCTTTTCCCTAAGCGGAATGCGGAATAACCAAGCGGACGCCGCGATGTACAGCTTAAATTCGGAATATCAACTCAACGACAATATTGAAATCACCGGGATGTATAATGTTTACCCGCAGGGAAGCTCTTATTTTACCATGGGAAACGGCACCCTGCAAAATAACGCCGGCTTTACGAGCCAGATCGTCATCGGGGTGAAGACCACATTTTGACGGGATTCATGGATAAATAATGGAAACGCCAATTTAGGTTTTACCAAAGTGGAAGCCGAAATGGAAAACCTTAAGGGGGAACAAAAAATGGCCA
>DASVMB010000084.1:0-3455 GCA_036384575.1 Bacillota bacterium | reverse complement strand
TTTGGATTTGTTAGCGGATATTTCAGCGAATGTTTGCCAAAAGATCCGTAAATTCATTGATTGTCAACTTCTTAATTGGTTTGCCGGTTTACCCAATTATATCAAGCTTTATTTGCCTAATTTGATCTGCGAAAGTTGAGTTACTAAAATGTGAGGAGTAAATTTTTTCATTTAGAAACACTTCCTTGGCATGGATATTAATATTTAAACTGAAGAAACCTCTAAAATTAGAATAGTTTCACAATCGGTTAATTTTATTATACCAGTTGCCACTTAACCACCACTTAACGGATTTTTGAGTGAAAAAGAAAAAACCCTTGAAAGTTTAAGGATTTGGAGAGTAATTGGAAATGATTGTATAGAAAATATTTCACGAGGAGGATCAAACATATTTCAAAAAAACGGTATATTACATTCTAAACGGATGCTGGATTTTATTTTGGTGGAGGTAATCAATCTAAGTTAGTTCACATTTGGTGGAGGACTGATTTTTTCCAATTAAAAAACCAGCCTTTAGCTGGTATTTTCTTTAAAATTGGTGGAGGCGTTCGCCTCTTATAAAAGTTTAATTTTTGGTGGAGGCGGGGGGAGTTGAACCCCCGTCCGAAAAGGTAAGCTAAGACGTCGCTCCGGGTGCAGACCGTAATTTAGATTTCGCCGCCGCCGCGTCTACGGTCAAACTAGGCCTTGGCTATCTCGATAATCTTAGCAACAGTCTCCGAGAATTGACTGCTGAGCGTCCTGGTTTATTTGACGCCCGCACCGGCCTCCCAGGTTAAGCCCGGATTGGACGAGCTACTTAATTAAGCAGCTAAAGCTAATTCTTGATTGTTGGCACTTAATGTGCTTGCTGCAGTTTAACGAGGCCACAGCACCTCGACCCGCTACCTCTTAACCCACACTCCCCGTCGAAACCGGTCGCCCCCGTTTTCTAATAACTATCCTTCTGCCGGTCGCGCATGGCCCGGGCCATCTCCCGCGTGGCATCCTCCTTGGCCATATCCTGCCGCTTGTCGAAGAGTTTCTTCCCTTTGGCCAGCGCAAGTTCCAGTTTGACCCGGCCCCGCTCGTCAAAGTACATCGTGAGCGGTACCAGAGTTAGTCCCTGTTCGCGGACTTTACTGAATAACCTGCGGATCTCCTCCCGGTGCATCAAAAGCTTCCGGGCCCGGAGCGGATCATGGTTGAAGCGGTTGCCAAAATCGTAGGGACTGATATGGCAATTATACAGGAAGATCTCATTTCCGGTGATCTGGGCATAACTGTCCTGCAGATTGCCCTTGCCCTGCCGCAACGATTTGACTTCGGTTCCGGTCAGGACGATTCCGGTCTCGTAAGTTTCCTGAATAAAATAGTTATGCCGGGCCTGGCGGTTCATGGCCACATTTTTCCGCTCCAGTTTCCGTTCCGCCATCGTTCCCAAAAACCTCCGCTTAACCTCTGGTTTAACCCAAGGTTAAACCTGCGGCAAGATAGTCATTGCTATGTAATTATAACATGGATCGGTGAAAAGTCAACCCGCAGGAAAGCCTGGGTGCTTTGCATGCAAAAAGAGCTACCCAAGGGTAGCTCTTAGTCTTCCTAAATCTTCCATTTTCATGTCTAAATAATCAATTACTTTACTAAAGCATAGGCGTCCCTGGCGATCAGCAGTTCCTCATTGGTGGGAACCACCATTACCGTCACTTTGGAACGGGGTTTGCTGATGATCGTTTCTTTGCCGCGGAGATTCTCATTCTTCTTGAAATCAAACTCCACTCCGAAATGAGTAAGTTTTTCGCAGAGGTCCGCCCGGATGATCCAGTCGTTCTCGCCGATCCCGGCGGTGAAGACGAGCACGTCCAATCCGCCCAGAATGGCGTAATATGAGCCGATATATTTAACCAATTCATGGATGAAAACACCGTACACATCCTGAGCCCGTTCATTCCCTTCAGCCCGGGCCTTTTGAATATCGCGCATATCGCTAAAACCGGTCATGCCCAAAAAGCCGCTTTTCTTGTTCATTAGGGAGTCGATCTCACTCGGGCTAAGTTTCAGGGCATTTTCCAAAAATGGAACGATCGCCGGATCAATGTCGCCGCAGCGGGTCCCCATGACGAGTCCCCCCAGGGGGGTGAAACCCATGGAAGTATCAAGGCATTTACCGTCCTTGATCGCTGCCAGACTGCTGCCGTTCCCCAGATGCAGGGTGATCATTTTCAGTTTCGCCAGGTTTTTGCCAAGGATCTGGGCGGCCCGTTGGGAAACGTAACGGTGGGAAGTGCCGTGAAATCCGTAACGGCGGACGCGGTATTTCTCGTAATACTCATAAGGTAAGGCATAAAGGAACGAACTGCGAGGCATGGTTTGGTGGAAAGCGGTATCGAAGACTGCGATCTGGGGCGTTTGGGGCATCAATTCCTGACAAGCCTTGATTCCCATAATGTTGGCCGGCATATGAAGGGGTCCGAGTTCCCTCAAACTTTCGATCTGAGCCAATTCCTTTTCGCCCACGATCACGGCACTGGAGAAGATCTCACCGCCATGCAGCACCCGATGTCCGACGGCATTAATTTCATTTAAGGATTTGATGACTCCCTGACCGGGAGCGGTTAGAAAATCAAGCACTGCCCTTAGGGCTTCATTATGGGTGGTAATCTTCTGTTCCAACCGAATCTTGTCGCCGCCGCCTACCTGATGGTTGATGACCGCATTCCCGTTGCTACTGCCAATCCGCTCTACAAGACCCGAGGCCAGAACCTCTTCGTTCTCCATTTTGTAAAGCTTGTACTTCAGGGACGAACTTCCGCTGTTTAAAACTAAAATCAGCACCAGCTTGCGCCTCCTCAATCGTATTTTTTGCATCATCTGTCTATGATAAGTAACAGACTGATTCTCGCTCCGTCTGGCTTGCTGAATCCATTCAATCAACATTGGAAAGCCATGATTGATGTTCTACCAAAGAAAACAGAACCAATTGAATCACAGCCTCTTTTATTATAGTCAGGCCCAAAAATGTTTGCAATCTTATTTACAACGAAATAATGTTAATAAATTGTTGCTGAAATAACTTCATTTGAAATGAAATACTCAAAAAACGTTCGTTTTGATCCAAAAAAATGGAAAAGTGCCACCCTAAGGTGACACCGGTTAGCGTCCACGCATGCAAGCACGGAATGCATTTCATCATACGGTTCCATTTTTTACTCAAAGTTTTTTCTTAAAGCCCAAAGCCCCAGCGCCGGGTTGCTGATGTAAAAAAACTCGGTCCCGTCGGCCAGCCGGTTCATACCATTTTGTAACTGTTCGGGCCGGTAACGTCTGATTGCCTCTTCAAGCGGGAGATAACCCAGGTTTGCCTGTTTCAGTTCGGCTTCAGTCAGATGGCCCGGGGCGTATGTAATCGAGAAACGGCCTTCGGACGAACCGTGGATCAGATGGGCCGCAGCCGAAAGATTACCGCCCAGATCGGC
>DASVMB010000083.1:0-13532 GCA_036384575.1 Bacillota bacterium | reverse complement strand
CAAAGCCCTCGGAAAAGCCTACTGGCAATCCCAAGGGCTTATGAGCTTAACTCAAAGATACTTAGTACTTCGTCAAAACTGTCGAACCGCCTAGTGCGGACCCGCATGCTAGGTGGTGTGAGAGGACGGGGGCTAGCCGCCCCCTCCTACTCGATCAATGCAAACTTATTATCAATGTACATCGGAAAGATTAGATCGAAGCGCCTTCCGGTAATATCTGTTTGAACCTTACGTCGACGGGAGTATTCGGAAACTGTTCCTGCGTTTCATCACCGACAGCAACATAAAAACCACACCTGCCACCGGTAAATGTGGTATCTTCAAATGTTATTACCTCGGTGTCATTTTTATAATTATTATTAAATTTTATTGTGAATTGGCCTTCATCATCACGCTCAACATGGATGGTGTTGAGTGTATTATAACCGGTATTTAGGTTGGGGGATGCGGTCTTTCCTCGTATTGTTGTCCTAGGTTCAGTGCCATTCGAATTGTGTTTAAAAATATAGTAATTTCCTTCGGTATCGATTACTACCCTATAAAAGTTATGATCGTCCTTATAACAAAAAAATGCACCATGGACCATACTTTTATTTCCGGAAAGTTTTTTGACTTGAATTTCTACTGGAAACGTAGTTTCTTCAGGTGTTAGATCCGAATGCCAAAAACTATAATTATAATTTCGTTTATCGTTTGTGTAAAACTGAGTGAAACCATTTCCATCATCCTGATATTCGATTGTTTTTACTTGGACTGAAGGTGAACCCCCGCCGCAACCAGATAAAACTATGGCGGTTATAAGTAAAAAGCTGAGAAGAAGGAATAATTGTTTTTTCATTGCTATGCCTCCTAACGTAAACAATAAATACATTTTAATCATAGCAATGAATTAAGATTATTTCAACTTACCATAATCCATGTAAAGTGCTTAAAAGAGTTGTTTAATCATTCAACGAGAGCAAGTAAAAGAATAAATGGGAAAATAACGACTAATTGGGAGATATTTGTAGAGGGGCCATGGAGGCAAAAGTAAGATATTAATATCAAATAACTCAGAAAAAAATTAATATGTTATATACCTAAGTCATAAACAAGGGATATGCAATCAAGTTTTTCAATCATTTGTACTGATACTCTGCAAATAACTCTCGATCCTCGAGACAAGCAAGCTCAAGGCGACCGTGTTGTATCCGCCGACGGGGATGATGATGTCCGCGTAACGTTTTGACGGTTCGATGAAGGCTTCATGCATCGGCTTGACCGTATTCAAGTATTGCCGGCAAACCGATTCCAGGGTGCGGCCCCGTTCTTCGATGTCCCTTGTGATTCGACGGATTACCCGGGTATCAGCGTCTGTATCCACATAAACTTTGATATCGAACTCGGTTCGCAACGCCGCTTCGATCAGGATTAAGATCCCTTCCACCACAATGACCGGGCGGGGTGTGACCGAAATCTTTCTTGAGGTCCGGGCGTGTTGTGAAAAGTCATAAACCGGAACCTCGACCGTCTCCCCATTGCGAAGCCGGCGTAAGTGATCGATCAATAGTCCGTTCTCAAAGGCGTCGGGGTGATCGTAGTTGCGTTTGGCCCGTTCCTCAAAGGGTAAATCGGCAAGATCCGCGTAATAGGAGTCTTGGGATATCAAGGCCACATTTTCCGGGCCGAGTTCCCTTTGCAACGCCTCTGCTACGGTGGATTTACCCGAACCGGTTCCCCCGGCAATTCCGATAATCAGCATCTGTTTACTCCATTGTCAAAACGCCGGCTTATCCGACGAAGTGTGCTTCCAAGAATACCCCATAAGAGATGTCTTTTTTAAACTGTTTTCGCCTTTAATCCCAGGTTTACCTGCCGTGAAAGGAAAACAAATCGTAAAAAATTATGATGCTCCTCGGATTATGATATAATGTTTGGGAGGATAGAGGAGGTTTTCCTGATATGAAAAGAAATGTTTTAATCGTCGGGTGGATCTGTTTCTTTCTCGTAGCAATGCCTGGAACCGGCATGGTTTGGGCAGCGGATGAGACAGGCGCCGTCCCGGCGGGTACTGATGCTGATCCGGAGGCCACAGCGGATGTTGCGGCGGAGACGAAACCTGCCGTGATGGATTATGGTTCGATAGAAAATTCGGTTTACCGGAACGACTATTTGGGGATGTCTTTACCGATTCCCGGGGATTGGCAGGTCCAAGGCGAAGCCGTCGTCAAACAAATGCTGGAAAGTGGTAAAGAAGTCTTGCCCGATGAGGATAAGAAAGTCCAAGCTGCGCTGGATGCGGCGGAACAGAGTTCACTAGTGCTGCTGACTGTCTTCCGTTATCCCCTTGGCACCCAGGTGGAGTACAATCCCAGCATGGTTTGGGTGGCGGAGAAGGTAGAGCTTTATCCGGGAATTCAGGTCGGCAAAGATTATTTATTGAATGTCAAAAGAATTATGGAGAGCGGTCAAGTCCAGTTTCAGTTCAACAAGGAGATCTACCCGCAAGTGCTGGGCGGAGTAAATTTTGATACCCTGGAAACTCAAGTCAGTATTGCCCAAATGACCGTATACCAAAGATACTACGCTACAGTCCGGAAAGGTTACGCCATCTCCTTCGTGATTAGTTATACCACGGAAGATGAGGCCAAGATGTTGGAGAATATTTTGACCGGCTTGAAGTTTGTCCAGTAACTCGCGAAGATCACAAACAATCCATAAAAAAGAGCTGGTTGCTTGATCAAACCAGCTCTTTTTTTCGATTAATCCTGATGAATCGCAAGCAAAGTCGTAATTCCCATATTAATGCCGCCGGGTATTTCTAATCAGGTCAACCCACCGCTTGATTAGCTCCGGTCCTTGGATTTCCCGGGTGCAATGATAGGCGATGGTCGGATAGGAACAATTGCTTTCGTCCTGAGGCGGCAGTTGCATTTGACTGTGGCGGTCGATAATCTGAACCATCATCACAGACATTGGTAGACCTCCTCTTACCTACAATATATTAATGGCCGGCGGCAAGCCGGACCAAACCAAAGTCTCAAGATGGGTTCCTATGGCCCGGTATGCCGATAGATGCGGTTTGGAGGCCGAATGAACCAACCTTTGAGGGGAGACAAAAATAAAATGATTGACAATTCCGAATTTTAATGATAAATTATCTGTGTGCCAGCACTTTTTTTCTAAGGTATCTTCCGAATTGAGTCTTTCGGAACAGGCGATCATCCCGGAAACAAGCACACGTAGGGGATGGTGGGGCTGGGCTTTTTAGCAGCAGGTTAATTGGGAATCAACCAAGACCTGTGGGACCAAAACGGTTCCACGGGTTTTTTTATACCCAAAACGAACGGATGCGGGGGCGATGGAATGGGTAATTTAATGAATTTCGCGGGTATCACCGGTTTGACATCACGGGAGGTCAAGGAGAGACAAGAGCGGGAGGGCTTCAATGAGCTGCCGACGGCCGGAAAGCGGAGTATTCTCCGGATTGCACTGGAGGTCTTCAAGGAACCGATGTTCCTGCTGCTCGTTGCTTGCGGCAGTCTTTATCTGCTGCTTGGGGATATTGGCGAAGCCTTAATGTTACTGGGGTTCGTATTTGTGGTCATGGGGATCACCATTTTTCAGGAACGTAAAACCGAACGTGCCTTGGAAGCGTTACGGGATCTTTCGTCACCCCGCGCCCTTGTGATCCGCGATAATGAACGGCAACGGATCCCCGGCCGGGAGGTAGTACGCGGCGATACGATTATTCTGGCGGAAGGTGATCGGGTTCCTGCAGATGCCGTCTTGATTGATTCGCTGAATCTGGCTGTTGATGAGTCGTTGCTTACCGGAGAATCGGTGGCAGTCCGGAAGAACGCAGTTAAGGAGATTCAGCCGATGGGGGCGCCCGGCGGTGACGATTTGCCGTTTGTATTTTCAGGCACTTTGGTAGTTCAGGGTCAGGGCATCGCTGTGGTTCAGGGGATCGGTTTGAGTACCGAGATCGGCAAGATCGGCAAAGCCTTGCAGACAATTGGCACGGAAAAGACCTTGTTGCAACAGGAAATTGGCCGGTTGGTGCGGAATCTGGCCGTTTTGGGCCTGGTTCTCTGTCTTTTGGTGGTGATCGTCTTCGGCCTAACCAGAGGCAATTGGTTACATGGCCTGCTTGCCGGGATTACCTTGGCAATGGCAATGCTTCCCGAGGAATTTCCGGTGGTGCTGACCGTATTTCTGGCTCTGGGGGCATGGCGGATGTCCCAAAAGAAGGTTTTGACCCGCAGAGAAGCGGTTGTTGAAACACTGGGATCCGCGACTGTGCTTTGCGTGGATAAGACCGGCACGCTCACACGCAACCAGATGGTCTTGAAACGGCTTTATGCCGGGGGACGTTTTTTCACTTTAAATGGCGCGGGGACCGGGCCGTTACCCGAGGGATTTCATAAGCTGGTGGAGTACGCGATCCTGGCAAGCCAGAAAGACCCGTTTGATCCGATGGAGCGGGCGTTAAGGCAAGTCGGCGATTCAGCGCTTTCCAATACGGAACATCTCCATCACGACTGGAGTTTAGTGCAGGAGTACCCGCTTTCCAAGGAGTTACTGGCCCTATCCCATGTTTGGAAATCTCCAGATGGTGTGGATTATGTCATCGCTTCCAAAGGGGCTCCGGAAGCCATCGCCGATCTCTGCCATCTCGAACCGTCTGTCCGGGAAGACTTGAATGAAAAGGTACGCCGGATGGCAGATGATGGACTGCGGGTCTTGGGAGTGGCCCGGGCTTCGTTTCAGGAGTCACAACTACCTTCAGGCCAACATGATTTTCAATTTCAATTCTTAGGCTTGGTTGGTTTGGTGGATCCGGTGCGGGCCACTGTTCCGCAGGCAATTCAAGAATGCTACCGGGCCGGAATCCGAGTGGCGATGATTACGGGGGATTATCCGGGCACTGCCCAGTCCATTGCAAAGGAGATTGGGCTTGCCAAACCGGAAATGGTGATCACCGGCCCTGAGATCGAGGCGCTAAGTGACGAGGAGTTACAACAGCGCATCGCGGAGGTAAGCATCTTCGCCCGGGTGGTCCCGGAGCAAAAATTACGGATTGTCAACGCTTTAAAGGCCCGGGGTGAGGTGGTGGCGATGACTGGTGATGGGGTCAACGATGCCCCGGCCTTGAAATCCGCCCATATCGGAATCGCCATGGGTGAACGGGGAACGGATGTGGCCCGCGAGGCGTCGGCGCTAGTCTTACTGGATGACCATTTTGCGTCGATCGTGACTGCGGTGCGTCAGGGACGAAAGATCTTCGATAATCTAAAAAAGGCGATGACCTATATTTTTTCGGTTCATGTCCCCATTGCTGGTCTCTCGCTGATTCCGGTACTCTTTAAATGGCCGCTGATACTGCTTCCGGTGCATATTGTCTTTTTAGAGTTGATCATCGATCCGGCCTGTTCCGTGGTTTTTGAAGCGGAGCCTGAGGAGGCTGACGTAATGGAGCGCCCTCCGCGCAATCCAAAGGAACCGTTATTCAGCAGCAGAACGTTACTGGTCGGCCTGATGCAGGGGTTCAGCGTACTTGTGATCGTGTTGGGCGTCTTCGCGATAGCCATCAATAACCGGGAACTTTCCGAGGCCGAGGCGCGGAGTTTCACCTTTGCCACATTAATCGTGGCCAATTTGGGGTTGATTTTAACCAATCGTTCCTGGTCGCAGACGATTTTTAAGAGCCTGCGGACCCCCAATACCGCTCTTTGGTGGGTTACAGGCGGAGCCGTCTTCTTCTTAGGATTGGTGCTTAATGTTCCGTTCTTGAGGAGTTTGTTCCGTTTCGCGCCGTTGCATGCCGGTGATCTGGCAATCTGTTTAACTGCCGGGATTTTAAGCATCGCCTGGTTTGAAGGGTTCAAGCTTCTTCGAAGACACCGGAAATTCCCGACAGATTAGGGTGCGAGGTAAGAGGCATGAGTAGCGCGCCCCGTGAGGCGCGGGGCAACAGGCAACAAAGGCATCGCAACCTATAGGGATGCGTTGTATGAGGCGGCGAATAGAGGGATCCTATGGACATTTAACGAATATATAAAAATATGATATAATTCTGGCGACAAGGCATGTTCAGGAGAGGGGATACTTGAGGCGCGGAGGTTGCCGGAGATGGACTACCGCTTGCGAGGCTTTTGGATCGGGGCTGTCATCTTGCTGGCTATGGGAATAATCGCCGTTATCCGGATGGGGGTTTATCCGGAAGAGGTTATGGCTGTGGCTGTGGTCGATCGAATCGAGGGTTCTTATGCGGTCCTGGAATTTTCCGACCGAACCGTGGTCAACCTGCCGTTGCGGGTTTGCGGTACCGGGATCCGGGAGGGCGAACGGTTGATTCTGCGCCGGGATTCCGGCGGCACCCGCAGGAACATGCAAAGACTCGTCAAACTCATGCGGACGCTTTTTGAATAGAAGTTGAAGGCTGGAATCTCTTCCGGCCTTTTTTTATTATAGGCAACAGGGAACAGGCAATAGGCATGAGGCTAGGGGTGAGTCGGCTTCGTTGCCTACGACTCACTCTTGCTCTCTCTAGCGGCAAGCGCCAGAGAGAGTAACCACAATCCTTCGTAGTCTATTTTACTGCTTTGAATCTGCCTTCTCCCCTTTTTGCCGCTTGCCGGGAGAGGCGTGTCCTTTAGGACACGCCCATTGGGCGCGAGGCTAGGGGTGAGTCGCAGGCATAAATTCTTTTTAACTACAGGAAATATTTGTTTTGACGAAAAGCGATGCCGGGTTCATAATGGCTGTAGGTACCGTTGTCAAGGGTATCACGGTACCGGAACATTGCTGTTCGAATATGAACCGGAATGTACTATCGTAAAACACGAAGGGAAGCCTTACTATGCATTCATTCCATCGCCGGCTGGTTTTGGGCCTATGTCAGGTGCTGCTGGTTGCGGCCGTTGTTTTTACTCCTGTTCACGCGGCGCTTCAGCCGCTTAAGGTTTATTTCTTCGATGTCGGCCAGGCGGATTGCATTCTGATTCGGACCCCAAATTCCCGGAATATCTTGATTGATGCCGGAACTAACGAATCCGCCGAACGGGTTTTGTCATATCTTACCGCCCAAAAAATCAGTAGACTGGATTTGGTCATCGCCACCCATCCTCATGAGGATCATATCGGCGGAATGGATGCGGTAATTCAAAAATACAGTATCAATCAGATCAGTATGCCGAAGGCCGCAACCAATACCCGGACCTTTGAATCACTATTGCTGGCAATTAAAGCCAAGGGACTGAAGATCACCACCGCCCGTGCCGGATTAAGCTTCGATCTTGACCCGGCGCTCAAGCTGGAATTGGTTGCCCCCAACCGGGAATCTTATGAAAATTTGAACGATTACAGCGCTGTACTTCGGATAGTTTATGGCAGAACGGCTTTTCTCTTTGCAGGCGATGCCGGATTCACTTCCGAACGGGAGATGCTCCGGGCGGGATATGATTTGCGATCGGACGTACTTAAGGTAGGACATCACGGGAGTAATTCCTCTACTGCGACGGGGTTTTTACGGGTGGTGGGGCCTAGCTATGCCGTGATCTCCGTGGGAGCGGGGAATGATTACGGCCATCCCGGCAAATCCACCTTAAAAAGGCTGAACAAAGCCGGAATTAAAGTTCTGAGGACCGATCAGGCAGGGACCATCATCTTTACCAGCGACGGAAATACCGTCCACTACAAGGCGGGTGAATGAATCATGAAGGTTACCATCGATCGTTTTGAAGGGGATTATGCACTGGTGGAGCTGTCGGATCGCAAGATGGGGCGGCTTTCCAAGACTTTATTGCCTTCCGATATTAAGGAAGGGGATGTCGTGGAGATTTCTGTGGCGGCCCGGGCGACAGCTACGGAGGAGAAAAAGATCCGTAAGCTCATGGGGGAGTTGTTCGAATAGATAGGCTAAAATCATGGAAGCAGGCAATCAAAGACCTCCGGACGAGTGTTTCGGGGTCTTTATTTTTTTGAAGGTATAATAAAAAAAATACGGAATTTTATAACCAATATTTCTCATTCCCTCTAGGCCGGTTTTTAAAGTAGTTGCATGCAAGAGGAAAGCCGGAGTATAAAAGTAGCAGTGGGGCCTAAAACCACCCCACCCCGTCCCTCCCCGGCGAAGCTAATTCAAAGTAGCTGATTCACGGGGAGGGAGGTTCGGGTTTTAAACTTAGGTATCTGATATCCATCTTTGAAAGACGGTTCTGGATCCCAAAAGGAAGTACAGGTTCTTATCCTTTGTTTGAATCATTTCGGTGAATCAGTGTCCGAAATAACTCAGATTTCAGGCAGATTCACCTCTCCCCGTCGAATAAACTTCAATGAATAACATCGCCGGGGAGAGGATGGGGAGAGGGGTGGTTTTAGGCCCGGAATCGACCCACAGTGCGGCCATCCGGAAAATAGATGGGTGAGTATTTAAAGAACGATTCTGGAGCTAGTCGTTCAAGGAGAAATCATGAAAGCAAAGCAAATTGTTGTTGGTCAAAATGTTAAGCCTATCAAACAAGAATGGGCTAAACAATTGCGTCGTAAGATGACACCTGCTGAGAAAAGGCTCTGGTTCTATTTACGAGATAAAAAACTGCACGGGTTACATTTTAGAAGACAGCAGGTGATAGAGGGCTTTATTGTCGATTTTTACTGTCACGCTGCAGGAGTGGTGGTTGAAGCGGATGGAGGAATTCACGAACTCTATAAAGAGTACGATGCTGAGCGAGATCGGATCATTGCATCCCGGGGTTTACAAGTAATTCGGTTTCGTAATGACGAAATCGAAAATGACATCTACCATGTAATCAAACGAATTCTGCAAGTATGTGAATCATCAAAACGATCCCAACTGGATTTGCTGAGGAGAGACGGAGTATAAAAGTAGCAGTGGGGCCTAAAACCACCCCACCCCGGCCCTCCCCGGCGAAGCTAATTCAAAGTAGCTGATTCACGGAGAGGGAGGTTGGAGTTTGAAATTCGGGCATTAGATCTGCTGATCGGGACCTGAAAATGACCCTGATGCCAGACAGATTCACCTCGCAGGTGGATTCACGGAGAGGGAGGTGCAGGTTTGAAACTTGAGCATTAGATCTGCTGATCAGGACCTGAAAATGACCCTGATGCTAGGCAGATTCACCTCTCCCCGTCGAATAAACTTCAATGAATAACATCGCCGGGGAGAGGATGGAAGAGGGGTGGTTTTAGGCCCGGAATCGACCCCAATTTAATTCTTACTGATGATGCACGGCCCGAGGAGATCGGGACCGGTATGGGTTCCTAACACCGGGGAAAGCTTGATTAATGGAACCGGCATCCCGGCAATCTCCTCCATCATCTTGCCGAACTCGACCGCTTCATCGTAATTATCCGCGTAATGAAGGGCTATCTTTTCCACACCACGGGCTACACGCTCCTGAATCAATTCCATGGTACGGGTTTTCGCCGCTTTTAGGGTGCGGATCTTTTCAATCGCCTCCATTGTTCCCTCGGCGTCGAACCAGATGATTGGCTTGATCTGGATCAGGGAGCCAATCAGCGCCTGGGCACCGGAGAGACGGCCGCCTTCATATAGGTAGCGGAGGGATTCGACCATGAAATAAGTACGGGTGCGGGACTGGAGATCATCCAAATCTCTTACGATATCTTCACGGCTAGCTCCGGAGTTTGCAAGTTCCCGGGCCCGGAGGGCCATGGAAGCCTGACCGAAACCGCTCTGCTTTGAATCGATCACGGTTACCTTATCTGAGTTGAGCATTTGCGCGGCCAGGGTGACGGAGTTGATCGTGCCCGAAATCTTGCCGGAGAGGGTAACGCAGATGATTTCATCACCGGCTTCGACAATGGGGCGGAAAACCTCAAGAAATGAATTGGGATCCGGTTGCGAGGTGGTAAATTTCGTTCCGGTCCGTTGGCTTTTATAAAACTGATCATAAGAGATGTCGAATAATTCTCTTTGGGTATCCTCGCCCTGTCTGACATAGAGAGGCACCGCGATTATTCCGTACTTACCGTATTCGTCGAGGGTCATGGCGCAAGTTGTATCGGTAACAATTTTAATCATAAGGGACCTCCTGATAGATAATTGTTATTCCTTGGTGACAGTACAGATCCCCAGGATGTCGGGGCCGGTATGGGCGCAGAGTACCGGGGAGATCGGAATGAGATGGGGTTTAATTCCGACGGCGGTTTCGATTTCCCGGGCATATTCAGTAGCCTCGGCGGTATTATCGCCATAATGCAGGGCAATTGCTTCAATTCCGATGTCGGCCCGTTCCTTGGTCAGTTCGATCAACCGGTTCTTGGCGGCTTTGGTGGTCCGGATCTTTTCGAATGCGGACATTTTGCCATCCGGCTCAAACCAGATGATCGGCTTGATCTGGATGATGGATCCGATTAGGGCCTGGGCACCGGAGAGACGGCCGCCTTCATGGAGATAGTGGAGGGATTCCACGAGAAAATATATCCGGCAGCGGGAATGTAGCGCTTCCAGATACGCGATGATCTCGGCGCGGCTCGCGCCGCGGCCTGCCATCTCCCGGGCCTTAATTGCCATATAGGCAAGGCAGAAAGCGGTTAGACCGGAGTTGAACACCGTGATCCGATCGGCGTTATATGTTTGAGCCGTAAAGTAGATGTTGTCAAAGGTGCCGGAGATCCCGCCGGAAAAGATGATGCAGACGATCTCGTCACCCGCTTCGATAATTGGTTTAAACGCATCAAGGTAGGCGGCGGGGGACGGTTGCGAGGTGGTGTATTTGACGCCGGCCCGCTGATTCTTGAAAAACTCCTCTGGCGTAATATCAAAAAGCTCCCGCCGGGATTCCTCTCCCTGATTGATGATGATGGGAATGGGATGAATATCGTATTTTTTGAATTCCTCAAGTGTCAGCGTAGAAGTGGTATCGGTAAAGATATGGACCATACAGAAACCTCCCGGCAAAGAATAAAAACCTCTAAACTAAAATATTCGCGGAGCCAAAATCAAAATCCTTCCGGTGCCTCTCCCCTTTCTTCCCCTCTCCTTCTAAAAAACAATAAGGAGAGGGGAAGAAAGGGGTAAGCGGTGACTAGGCCGAACGCTTAAGGCCCTCATCCCTAGGGTCATTTCAAGACGCCCGTCTTCCCCCGCGATTGCGTGGGAAGGATCAAGACGGTGAATTGAAGCCAAAAATAGGCGGGACTAGGAGAGGGCTGCTTCTTCGAATGATCTGAGGGGTGAGGGCCTGTTGCCCGCGCCCCACGGGGCGCGCTACTCATGCCTCTTGCCTTTTTTTGAATTTTTGTCCCCCCTTCCCGGTAATGCTAAATCCGAAACGTTAAGGGGGGATAGATGGATGTTCTGTTTTCAATGCGAGCAAACGGCCGGAGGGACCGGCTGTACTTCGGCTGGGGTTTGCGGCAAGGATCATACAACCGCCGCCTTGCAGGATTTGTTGCTCCACGCCAGTGCCGGGATTGCCATGTATATGCACAGGGCCCGGGCACGGGACCGCAAGATCGACCATTTTCTACTGGAAGCGTTGTTCACCACCGTTACCAATGTCAATTTCGATCCGGATCGCCTCCGGAGTCTGTTGGAACGGGCCGGGGCCTTGAAAGAAGTGGCCCGTAAATTATATGAAACGGAGTCTCGCCAAAATGGCGGAATCCCGGAAAGACTCGGGGGCCCGGCGGAGTGGGTTCCGGCCACCAATCTGGAAGGCCTGGTCAAACAGGCTGAGCAAGTCCGGCCCGAGCTGGAAAGGGAACAGTTGGGCCCGGATCGTTTCGGCCTCAAAAATCTGGTCAGTTTTGGTCTGAAAGGAATGGCGGCCTACGCCGAACATGCCCGGATTTTAGGTGTCGAAGACGACGCGGTCTATGATTTTTGTTACGAAATCCTGGACTTCCTGACCCGGGATGACTTCACTGAAACCGAACTCCTGGACCGGGCAATGCAGGTCGGTAAGGTTAACCTGAGAGTCATGGAGATGCTGGACCAGGCCAACACCGAAACTTATGGCCACCCGGTTCCGACTCCGGTCCGGATTACCCCGGTTCAGGGCAAGGCGATCCTCATCTCCGGGCACGATCTGAAGGATCTGGAGGAACTGTTAAAGCAAACAGCGGGAAAGAGTGTCAATATCTACACCCATGGCGAGATGATCCCCGCCCACGCCTACCCGAAGCTAAAGCAATATCCCCATCTGGTCGGAAACTACGGCGGCGCCTGGCACGATCAGCGGGAGGAGTTCGACAAGTTTCCCGGCGCCATTTTAATGACAACCAACTGTATTCAGCGGCCCAAGGAGAGTTATAAAGGACGCATTTTCACCAGCGGTTTGGTGGCCTGGCCCGGGGTAACTCATATCTCCGGCCGAAATTTCGCTCCCGTGATTCAAGCGGCATTGGCGACGGAGGGTTTCCGGGAGACCGAACCGGAACGGACGATCATGGTAGGCTTCGCCCGTAACGCGGTACTGGGGGTAGCCGACAAGATTGTGGCCGCAGTTCAAAAAGGGGCAATCCGTCACTTTTTCCTGGTGGGGGGATGCGACGGCGCCAAACCGGGGCGGGATTACTACACGCAATTTGTCCGGCAGATACCGCAGGATTGCGTCATTCTCACGCTGGCTTGCGGTAAATACCGGTTCAACCGGATGGAATTGGGCAGCATCGAGGGGATCCCGCGTTTACTGGATATCGGTCAATGCAACGACGCGTATTCGGCGATAAAGATCGCCCAGGCGCTGGCGGAAGTATTTCATACCGATATCAATAGCCTCCCGCTCTCCCTGGTTCTCTCCTGGTATGAGCAGAAAGCAGTCTGTATTCTCTTGACCCTGCTGTACCTGGGGATTCAAAACATCCGTATCGGGCCCAGTTTGCCTGCTTTCGTCACGCCCGCCGCTTTTCAGGCGCTTCAGAAGCAGTTTAAACTGAAGGCCATCACCACACCGGAAGAGGACCTCCGGGCGATCCTCCATACCCCCGAACCCGCCAGAGCCTAATGAATAAGATCCATCACCGATTCCGCTCCCGCCGCCGGGAGCGGATTTTAATTACCGCCAATACGACTAGAGCCACACCCGCAAGCAGCAGAGTTGCCTGGTTGATATGGCGCAATGTTTCCAAGATTCTGCTCCAATGACGTCCGGCGGTTCTCCCCAATAACGCGAGCAGGCCAAAAAATAGAAGGTTGCTGACGCCAAAGGCTGGCGCCGCCCTGGAAACGGGCCAACCCAGGACTCCACAAGAAATCACCGTATAAAGACTCATCCCCGGAACTAATTTCCCCAGAAACACAGCAGCTAGGCCATACTTCTCAAACCAGCAAGCCGCTTTTTCATACGATTTTCGGGTAATCACCTTGCGCAGCGGTGTTTGAAAGATTATCCTATTCCCGTATTTTTCGGCCAGGATATAGAGGATTATGCTTCCGGTGAACATCCCCAGGGTTGTGGCGGCAATGATCGCGATAAGCGACCCTCTGCCGGTTCCCGATAGATAACCGGCGAATATTGTGGCGGTCTCTAAGGGCAGTGGCGGAAAGAATAGGTTGG
>DASVMB010000082.1:0-10663 GCA_036384575.1 Bacillota bacterium | reverse complement strand
TCGCTAAAATTCAGGAGTTCTATACCAATAAACGGGGGTCCAGATGAGGATTCTAACGATTGTTGGGGCCCGGCCCCAATTTGTCAAGGCAGCCGTCGTTTCCAGGGCTCTATCCGGACGGGCTGAGGAGATCCTGGTTCATACCGGACAGCATTACGACTTCAACATGTCGGAACTCTTCTTCAGGGAATTGGCTTTGGCTGCGCCAGCCTATAACCTGGGGATTGGTTCGGGAAGCCACGGGGAGCAAACCGGAAGAATGCTTGGGGCCATTGAAGAGGTTCTTGGTAAAGAAACTCCCGATCTGGTGTTGGTATATGGAGATACCAATTCTACTCTTGCCGGGGCGTTGGCCGCTGCGAAAATACATATCCCTGTGGCTCATGTCGAGGCGGGACTACGTAGTTTTAACCGGCGAATGCCGGAAGAGATCAACCGGGTCCTCACCGATCATCTCGCCACTTGGCTATTTGCGCCGACTGCAACCGCAGTCGCCAATTTGAGCCGGGAAGGGCTCACCTCCGGAGTGGACTTAGCAGGGGATGTGATGTATGACGCTTTTTTACTCCTGTCGCAACAGGCGGGGAGGTATAGGTCCATCCTGGAGACGCTTGAACTCAAACCGAGGCGATTCGCGCTCCTCACCCTGCATCGGGCGGAGAACACCGATGATCCGGCGCGGCTGGCTGCGATTCTTGAGACCTTGGACACCCTCGATCTACCGGTGATCTTTCCGGCTCATCCCCGAACCCGGGCCAAGATCATGGAGCTAGGGCTGCAACTGGCCGGGAAGGCGCTACGGCCCATCGATCCGGTGGGTTACTTCGAGATGCTTAATTTGGAATCGAATGCCGCTGTGATCCTTACCGACTCGGGTGGAGTTCAGAAAGAGGCTTATATGGCCAAGACCCCTTGCATCACCCTAAGGGACGAGACGGAGTGGGTCGAGACGGTGACAGCCTGTTGGAATCGCCTGGCGGGAGCGGATCCGGAAAAGATTCGTGCCGCATTGCGTTTGGACTGGGTGGGGTCGGACTATCCGCTCCTTTTCGGCGACGGCGCAGCTGCAGACCGGATCGCAACGGTTGTAACGAGGGCTGATAATAGGTTCTAGGAGATTTTTATTGCTAAATTTCGGGGTTATCGTGGGATAGAGAGCTCTTTTTTATAGATTAATTTTTATGAAAGGGAAGGATTATGGATTATCGATGAAGAATTAAAAAAGTAAGCGCTTACATTTAAGAGAGTCCCTTGAATCCGGAAAGGAAGAAGGAAGGAATCTTCACATGCTGAAGCTGTCTAGAGAAAATATTAAAGAAAGACGGGAATGGGAAAAGGCCGGAATTGAATTACCGGAATTCGATTACGGTAAAATGGTCCTCGCCACCGGCCAAAATCCCGGGTGGGTACATTTTGGGGCAGGAAATATCTTCAGAGGCTTCACTGCGGCGCTACAGCAAAGACTGCTCAATTTAGGCAAGGCGGATACGGGAATTATTGCCGCGGAAACCTACGACTTTGAGATCATCGATAAGATTTATAAACCTTATGACAATTTAAGTCTATTGATTATCATGAAACCCGACGGAACGTTGGATAAAAAAGTAGTTGCCAGTGTCAGTGAGAGCCTGGTTGGAGATGTTTCCCGGAAAGCCGACTGGCAACGGTTACAGGAGATCTTTACGAAATCCTCTCTGCAGATGGCTAGCTTTACTATCACGGAGAAGGGATACAACCTAAAGAAGATATCCGGGGAATACTTTGATGAGGTCGTGAAGGATCTACAAGAAGGCCCCCTGAATCCTAGCCATATCATGTCAAAGGTTACGGCGCTGGCTTACACACGTTATAAAAACGGGGAGCTCCCCATCGCTTTTGTAAGTATGGACAACTGTTCCCATAACGGGGAAAGGCTTCACGCCTCAGTGGAGACAATTGCCAAGCAATGGGTGGAAAATGGCAAGGTTGAAAGCGGTTTTCTAACCTATATCAATGATCATAATAAAGTCACCTTCCCCTGGTCGATGATTGACAAGATTACCCCCAGGCCTTCGGAGAAGGTGCAAACCGCCCTTAACTCCATCGGTTTCGGAAATACCGAAATTCTATGTACCGCCAAGAACACCTTCATTGCGCCGTTTATTAATGCCGAAGGCCCTCAGTATCTGGTGATTGAGGACAGTTTCCCCAATGGCCGTATGCCGCTTGAGGCCGCGGGAGTCATCTTCACCGACAGACAGACAGTGGACCGGGTAGAGAAGATGAAGGTTTGCACTTGTTTGAATCCGCTCCATACGGCGCTAGCGGTATACGGATGCCTGTTGGGTTATAATCTCATCGCAGACGAGATGAAGGATGCGGAACTGAAAAAGCTGGTTGAAAGGATTGGTTATCAAGAGGGCCTACCGGTGGTGGTCAATCCGGGAGTCATTCAACCCCAAGATTTCATCCGCGAGGTTATTGAGCAAAGGTTGCCAAATCCCAACATTCCGGATACGCCGCAAAGAATTGCCTCCGATACCTCACAAAAGGTAGGTATCCGGTTTGGGGAGACCATCAAAGCGTACAACAGTAAAGGGAAAACCGCGGAACTCAAATATATTCCCCTGGCGATTGCCGGTTGGTGCCGGTATCTGCTGGGCTTGGACGATCAGGGAAAGCCCATGCCCTTAAGTCCGGACCCGATGCTGGAACCTTTAAAGTCGTACCTTACCGGCGTAAGTTTAGGCGATGAGAATTCGGGGCAAGACAGTTTAAAACCGATTCTCTCCAATGAAAGAATTTTTGGAGTAGACCTGTATCAGGCGGGATTGGGAGACAAGATCGAGGGTTATTTCAAGGAAATGATCTCCGGGAATGGCGCCGTTCGGACAACATTACGGAAATACATCAATTAAGAATAAGGGGATGTTAACTTCAAAAACGGGTTGTCAAAGCAGCACCTCAAATATCAACTACGAGGATAACAAGGATGAAAATGACATTCAGGTGGTTCGGAGAGGGTTACGATCATATCACTCTGGACCAGATCAGGCAGATACCGGGAAGGCCCGGTATTGTGGGCGCCCTTTATGATGTACCGGTGGGCGAGGTATGGCCGGTTGAAAAGATTAAGAATCTAAAGGACACGGTAGTACAGGCCGGGTTGGAACTCGAGGTGATCGAGAGCGTCAATATCCATGAGGATATCAAACTGGGACTCCCGACTAGAGACCGGTACATCGAAAACTATCGGACAACCTTGAGAAACCTGTCGAAATTCGGGATCAAAGTGGTATGCTACAACTTTATGCCCGTATTCGACTGGACCCGTTCGGATCTGGCCAAGGTTCTTCCCGATGGTTCCAACGCGCTGTCATACGAGGAAGCAAAGGTACAACAGATTGACCCCAATAAGTTGGTCGAAGAGATGGAGGCCAACTCCAACGGATTTAACCTCCCGGGCTGGGAGCCCGAAAGGTTGAAGACCTTGAAGCATCTATTCGAGCAATACCGGGGAGTGGATGAACCCAAGCTCCTGTCGAATCTGGGGTATTTCCTAAAAGCAATCATTCCGGTTTGCGAAGAGGTCGATATCAAGATGGCCATCCATCCGGATGATCCGCCATGGTCAATTTTCGGCCTGCCCAGAATCGTTAAATCCAAGGAGAGCCTGGAGAAGCTCCTCAACCTGGTGGACAGCACTTATAACGGCTTAACGCTATGCAGTGGCTGTCTGGGAGCCAATCCGGAGAATGATATTCCGGCCTTGATCCGCTATTTCGGTTCCAGGGGAAGAATTCATTTCGGGCATGTTCGCAATATCAAGATTCATTCGCCCCGTGTCTTCAATGAAACCTCCCATTTGTCCGCCGACGGATCTCTGGATCTCTTCGAGATCATGAAAGCTTACCATGATATCGGCTTTCAGGGTTATATCCGGCCGGACCATGGTCGGATGATCTGGGGCGAAAAGGGCAGACCGGGGTATGGTTTATATGACCGCGCTCTGGGCATTGCTTACCTGAACGGGCTCTGGGAAGCCATCGATAAAATGAAAAAATCAAAGTGATGAGGCTAGAGATTGGCTTTTTTTCATGCTCCCGGCAATACCGGGAGCATGACTGTATAAAAAACCCCACGTCCAACGTGAGGTTTTTTGTATGTACGAAAACCCCCGGCTACCCCAGGGGTTCACTCACTCTGCCGGTTCCTGTATTGGAGCGGGGTGGTTCCCGCCAGTTTCTTGAATTCGCGGATATAGTTGTTGGGGCTGCCATATCCGACTCTGGCGGCGATCTCGGTGACCGTAAGCTGAGTCTCGCGCAACAATGACTTGGAAACATTAATCCGGTAATTGGTCAGATACTCGTAGAGGCTGACGCCGGTATGTTTCTTGAATAGTCGCAACAGATGGAATTTGCTTAAGTGGGTCAATTCCAGAAAGTCGTCACAGTACAATTTGGCCGAGTAATTGGTCGCGATATAGGCGAGTATCTGTTCGATCATCATCCGGTAACGGCTATCAGTGGGATGGAGCTTGGCGGTGACTAATTGGGTAAGGATCTCCAGCACCAGAGGGACGAACCGGTAATCCTTGGTGGGGTCATCCTCCGTAAGCAAGCGGTGAATGGTCGTAAGGTATTGGGGGACCTCCGGAGCCGCCGCCATGGCCATCAGTTGCAGATCGTCGCCGTTTAGCAATTCAAAATAGTGCCGTAGTGCCGTGCCGTTGATGTGCAGCCACTCAAGCTCCCAGAACCCCTCGGGTCCCGTCCGGTAGAAGTGATACTCGGAACAGTCGATGAATGCCGCTTGTTCCGGACTTAGGGAGTATTCCCGGCCACGGTAGGTTATCAGGCCGGAACCACCAATGGTATAAAGGAACAGGAAACTGTCGTATTCGGACCGTTCGGTGAAATAGCCAGCCCGGGCTTGAAACCGGCCCCAGCTTTGCAGGTAACAGGGGAGATCCCGGGCGGCAAGGCTCGGAGTATGGTTCATGGAAATGGAGCTTGGAGCGATATCCAACTCAAAACGGGCTTTCAAGGCAAACTCCCCCAGAGCAAGATTTATATATTTTTCAGCAAGATCTATCGGTGAATGCCGTTTAAAACTGTACTATAATTATAACATGATATGAGCAAAATATGTTAAACCTGTGGGGTGGAGCGGGATGACCAATCGGGAACGGACTTTGGCTGTCTTAAACTATCAATCGTATGATCGGCTGCCTATCGTTCATTTCGGATTTTGGCAGGAGACGCTGGACAAGTGGGTGCAAGAGGGGCATCTGAAACCGGAAGAGATCTTAAATATCAGCGACGGGAGTCCGGCGGAACGGGTGATCGCCGGTAAATTAGGATTTGATTTTAACATGATGACCAACTATAATCCGGCGACCGCGCTCCTTCCGAAGTTTGAGGAGCAGGTGTTAGAGGAGTTGCCGGACGGAATGAAGAAAATAATGAACGGCGACGGGGTGATCGTACTCCAAAAGCGGGGCGCCACATCCATTCCTGCGGAAGTCGATCATCTGCTTAAAGGGAGGAAGGAGTGGCAGGAGCATTATCTGCCTCGCCTTCAGTTCTCCGAATCCCGGCTCGATCCCGAGGCTTTGGCCGGACTCGCCGATACCACAGCCCGTGAATACCCAATAGGCATTTTCTGCGGGAGTCTATTCGGAGAGATTCGTAACTGGCTTGGATTGGTGGGTGTTAGTTACCTGTATGTGGATGACGAGGATCTATACACTGAGATCATTGATACCGTTGCCGATCTCTGTTATAAAACCACGGAATGGGCCTTAAAAAGCGGAGCCAAGTTTGATTTCGGCCACTTCTGGGAGGATATATGTTTCAAAAACGGGCCGCTGGTAAACCCGGCGGTCTTTGCGGCCAAAGTCGGGCCTCATTATAAACGGATTACCGATCTGTTACACCGCTACGGCGTTTCCATTGTCACCCTGGATTGCGACGGTGTGATTGACACCCTCATTCCCACCTGGCTGGAGAATGGTGTGAATACGATGTTCCCGATTGAGGTTGGGACCTGGAACGCGAGTATCACTCCTTGGCGCGAGATGTACGGGCGGGAACTCCGGGGGGTCGGCGGAATGAATAAGACTGTTTTTGCCCGGGATCGCGCGGCGATCGACGCAGAGATCGAACGGCTTAAACCCCTGGTGGATCTGGGCGGATATATTCCCTGTCCCGATCACCGGATCGCCCCCGACGCCAAATGGGAGAATGTGCAGTATTATTGCGAGCGGATGCGGCGAACCTTTGGAGGATAATTTGAGTAGATGTCCCCCGGCTCCGCCGGGGGATATTTATTTACACCTTCCAATCGACTTGAATATCGATCTTGAGCGCCATTCCGACCCATACGATGATATTGGCCAAAAGCCAGATAGGTGAGTAGATAAAGTAAAACAACAGGTATTCAAGGAAATTGAAACGGAACCTCAGGAATTTGGCGAAACCGAAGTAGATAAGGCTGGAGACCGAAAGCCCCATCAATGTCGGAACCAAACCTTCCCCGAAGATCAGGTTGAGCTGTGTCAGCCAGAGAAGCAGTCCGGCGCTCATATGGATGTGCTGGGCGGTCATGAAGAGTACCGGCAGGAAAGGAGTGAGGTGAACCCGTTTCATTAAGGCAAAAACTACCATATAGGTGAAGAACGGCAATAATAGCAAAATACCCGATATGAAAAAAGAGAACGACTTAAAGAAATGGGCCGCCAGAAGTCGGAAGTTATTCCTTAACCAAAGGACGTTGTTTAGCGCCCAGCGTTTCCGTTGTTTTACCCACTCGGCGAGGGTCGTCGGGACTTCGTTCTCCACCTTGAGCCGCGGATTGTAGCTGAACCGGGCGCCCTGCCGGAAGGACCGGGCCGCAAAGTCCATGTCTTCATTAACCACATTCTTGAAACCGCCCAATTTATCAAAGAGCTCCTTGCGGACCGCAAAGGCGGCGCCATTCATCGCCGGGCAACGTCCGGAGAGCTTTGAAAGAACGTAGGTGGTCATGGCAAATCCCAGGAACTCATAGCGCATCATCTTGGAGATGAGCGAGACGGCCACCGCTTCCTTGGGTAATTCGGAGATATCGCAATCTTGCATGACGCTGACGACGCGCGTCACAAACCCGGGATCCCCGGGAAGCAGAATATCGTTATCCAAAAACAGGAGCAAATCAGTCCGGAGTTCGGCGGCGATCCGGTTGAGTGAAGCCGACTTGCCGAGCTGAGCCTGGTTGTAATGAATCCGGATCTGTTCCCTGTAAGGGGCCAGCGCCTCTTCAATCCTAGAATTGGTCTCTCCGTCCACGACGATTACGATCTCATGATTCGGGTAGTCGCTGGCGAGCAGTTTTCGGACGATATCACTAACGCGCTTGGGATCACGATATACCGGGATCACGGCGGTCAACTTCATCGGATCACCTCGGAAATGGAATCGCAAAATAAAACCGGCGCAACAATTCGTCTAGTTATAACGCGATGAGTTGCGAAAGATTCCCGAAAACCGTTACTTAAAAAGGAATAATCTTCTTCCGGATGAAATCGGTTCCGGCCGCCGGGATCATATTTCAGGAAATTCCGCGATAAAACAATTTTCCCCCTCTTTGCCGCCGGACGGCAGAGAGGGGGAAGCTCAGAACTGGCGATTATCTCAAGGCTGTGAGGGCCCCACCTATTTCACCCGTTTCAGTTTAACAACCTCAGTATCAAGTTCGGCAATGGCTTGCTGCAATTGCTGATGTTCCTGACGGTTCTCCGCTCTAGAACTGCTGAATTCTTTTTTTAATTCGGCTACATCAGTTTTTACGCCAGACACATCGTTCTTTAAACCAGACACATCGTTCTTTAAACCAGACACATCATTCTTTAAATCAGATACATCATGTTTTAAATTTGCAACCTCATGCTGCAGATTTCGAATATCACCTTTAACCTCATTAAACTCCTGATCCATCTTCTCATTAAGAGTTTGCAATCCTTCTCCGAAAACCCTAAACTGCGCTCGTAAGTCCTCAAGCAACATTGCTACCTTGTTATCTTCCATCCAAATCACCCCGCAAAGCAACTTCAAAATAATTATATCATAAACTATTTCATTTTGGGACAAGTTTCCAGGGAAGCGAGTGAACGACTCGCCCCGTTAGTTACGGGAAGTATAGATGGACCTCCTCCTGTCGCTTGCCCACCTATCTCTTGCTCTTCCCTGTCAGGGAGGAGCTAGAGGTAGGTGGGTTGATTTCTGTTTCCTCTCTCCGGGCAGGCCGGAAAGAGGGGTGGAATGCGGAATGAGTGGTATTCGTGAATCTGGACAAATTTATTTTGTTGATAAAGTGCCGATATACTAAATACTATAAAAGGAATGAATTTTTCTGCAGGAAAATAATGGAGGATGGAGAAGAATACAATAAATTCTCTAGGGGGTTTTGGAATTTGAGAAACTCCGTAAATGCAATTGAATCCGTGCGAAACCAAAAACCCGGCCGGGCAGGAAAGGCCGGGTTATATTTTGATATCCGTTAAAAAACGGCATTATTCGACAAAACAGATTGAGAGGGATGAACGATGAAAAAACGGATTTTGGCATTCATTTCACTTTGTTTATTGACTACGAACTTTATGGTTGTTAACAGTTCTTCGATAGGAAATATGGCTATAAACACAGTTATCAATGGACGAATTAAAGGAGCTATGGAACTTTCCCCTAAAATGGCGCATATCCAGATACGAAGAGTTGGTGAATCTATTGAAAATCTTCCTCAAACAATTGAGGCTGATTCAAAAGGCGGTTTCGAACTCACGCTAAAGGAGACAGGGATATATCAACTAAGGTTCAGTGCAGTAGACTACCAGACTGTGATGGTGCCTGTTTGGATAACCGATTCCGATAAAAGAGTCAGCCTAGATATTGTCTTAAGCCCACAAAAATATATGACAACTTTGGATGAGATAAAAATCATCGGCGACTGGAATAATTTTAATCCCCGCCAAGCGGAAACCATGCAGAAAGAACCGGATGGAACCTTTGTTTATGAAAGGGAAGTTACAGCCGATACCGTCAAATATCAGATTATGGGCGCAACAGATAATTCTTTAATTCCGGGCACAATGGCGGATGGGTATGAATACGACAACAACGGCAACTATCGCGCGGTGATTAAGGTAGTTCCGGGAAGAATAACGATTATCTTTGATCCGGCACAATTGCATCAAGACCAGCCGTATGAACCAAACATTGTTTTTGATAAAGATCATCAAGAATTTGAAAGACTATTTGAGATAACTAAACTATATACACAGAAGTATTCAGAATATCTGTCGGCGTTTACAGCGTATCGTGAAAATAACGGAAATGTAAGAAAGTTTTCCTTTGACAGTTCCAGTCTATGGAATGATTTAGATGGTATTTTAATGGATGGGAAATCTTCTTCGATGATTCGGCAATATGCGGCTTTTACGATGATTGAGATGTTAAGGATGAATCCCACCTATGAGAATGGTTTATTGGATGAGTTCCTAAACATCATTCCTCCCGAGTCGCCTATATGGAGCATGGATCCATCTGCAGTGTATATTTTCAGCAATTGCTTTGAAAAAGGAAAAGCCGGGACGATTTTATGGGACTTTTATAAAAAGAATCCGGACCACCGTGTCCAAGCCCAATCACTTGTCGGTTTGGTTAAAAATGCGAAAGCCAACGGGGATAAAGCAAACTATCCTCTTTTGTATCAGGAATTAAATGATAAATACAGAGATATTCCGGAGATTCAATATGACTTGAAAAACTTGAATCCGGATAAAAAAATCGCTCAAGGTAAACCGGTGCCCGATTTTCAAGTGCTGTTGCTTGAGCCCGGGAAGGTTATTTCTAACCTAAGCCTACGCGGTAAGTTTTATTTGATCGATTTTTGGGCTAGCTGGTGTGGCAATTGTGGGGATGAGATGCCTTTTCTACATGCTGCTTACCAAAAGTATAAAGATAGAAATTTTGAGATTCTTAGTCTATCGTTTGATCAAAAATCAGAAGATATTACTAAATTTCGTTTAAAATGGCCAATGCTCTGGTTACACGGCTGGGTGGCTAACGGTTTTGAAAGCGAATTAGCACAACGTTTCGAGGTGGCTGGAATTCCGAAAGCGATTCTGGTCGGGCCGGACGGGAACATACTGGCTACTGAAAATTTACGCGGTGAGAGCTTGGAGAAGACGCTTGAAATGTACTTGGTCTCCGAACAGAAATAGGTGAATCAATTACCCGTTTAAGGGGGAAATAGAATGAAAAGGTTAGCAGGTTCTTTCGCAGTTGGTTTTCTTTTGTTTGGATTGTTTTTTCAAGTTACGATTGCTCAAGATAATACCGACCAGGCAAACAACCAGCAATTATTGGCACAACTTAAAAAGCAGACCGAATTAACCGATCTGCGAACTGAAAACAGTATGACCTTCCAAGATAAAAGCGGGCGAAAAACCGTTTATTTATCGGATATTCCATTGAACTATCAAGAAAAGGATGGCAAGTATTTTCCGATTGAAACCAAATTAATATCGGATAAAGTTACCAAGGGCTTAAAATTCCGACATCGGGCATTAAAAAATGTCTTACAGGCCCAATTCGCAGACTTCTCCGATGGCGGGCTGCTGTTGAATCACGGTAAAAGCCGT
>DASVMB010000081.1:0-3431 GCA_036384575.1 Bacillota bacterium | reverse complement strand
TTCCTCGCCTGTTTGCTCTTTGGTTTCGCCGAAGCCCTGGAAGGCCAGTTCCAGATCCTCGGACTCGATGTGCCCAAACAATTCCTGCATATGATGCCTTATGCCCTGACGATCCTGTTAATCCTGGGCGTAGTAGGCCGTTCAACCGCTCCGGCGGCAGACGGCGTAGTCTATGAAGGAAGAAAGTAAGCGCAAAAATACAAACGGCCGGCTCATCTGAGCCGGCTTTCTTTTTTATTTGGGGTCAAAAATATAAAGACCTTGGACTAAAATAAATTACTTATAATACTGTTGCCTGTTCCCTGTTGCCTATACTCATAAGGGCTCGTAGAAAATGAGAATTTTTTTGAAAATTTCTCATTACCATTTGCAATGGTCGTCCGTTTCCTGATATGATCAGATGAATCCATTCTTCCATGACGGGGGAAGATCATTTCCCTATAAGGAGCGTGCCCATGGGCGAACAATTCATCAATATCTACGTGCGGTTCTTCTTTCTGTTGACCCCGTTTTTTCTCCTGTCCACTTTTCTGGCGATGACCCGGGAGATGACGCCGACAGTCCGAAAGAAGTTAGCAGTTAAGGTAACTTTAGCGGTAATCGTCATCTGTATCACTATCTTTCTCATTGGCGATTACATCTTTTCGCTCTTTGGAATCACCTTAAACTCCTTCCGGATCGGTACCGGTATTCTCCTGATACTCTCTGCGGTTTCACTGGTGCTGGGATCGGACAAACCTCAAATCCGCGAGGAGTCAGAAGATATTTCGGTGGTACCCCTGGCAATACCGGTCACAGTGGGTCCGGCGACTACCGGAGCCCTCCTGGTGATGGGCGTAGAGTTACAGCGGTTTTGGGAACGGGTGGTGGGAATTGCCGCCCTTTGCGCGGCAATCTTCAGTGTCGGCCTGCTCCTATACCTCAGCGGTTCGGTAGAACGCATCCTCAAAAAACAGGGATTGACCATCCTGAGCAAGGTGACCGGCCTGGTACTGGCGGCCCTCGCCGCGCAGATGATCATGACCGGGGTTTTGGGTTTTTTGGGACGAAGCTAAAACAAAAACATCTCAAGCGGAAATGCATCGTCTCTAACAAGGACAGTCAAAACGGCGGTGCAATTTCAGCACCGCCGTTATCGTAACCTTTACGAGGGATTGATTTACTTCCCCTCGATCCCGAAATACCTCACTGCATTGTTATAACAGATATCCTGGACTATTTTACCCAGCCACCTGGTATCATCCGGCAATTCACCGTTTTCCACATCCTGCCCCATCATATCGCAGAGAATTCTCCGGAAATAATCGTGCCGCGGATAAGACAAGAAACTGCGCGAATCGGTCAGCATGCCCACAAACCGGCTTAACAAGCCCATTTGCGATAAGGCCTCAATCTGGCGTTTCATTCCGTCCTTTTGATCATTAAACCACCAGGCACTGCCGAATTGGAGTTTCCCCGGGACCGAACCGTCCTGGAAACAGCCGATGACTGTGGCGAGCACCTCGTTGTCCATGGGATTTAAGCTATAAAGAATCGTTTTGGGCAGATGGTTCTCCTTGTCCAAGCGGTCCAGAAAACGGGCCAGTGGTTGGGCGGGTAAAAAGTCGCCAATGGTATCGAACCCGGTATCCGGGCCAAGCAATTTCAGTAAACGTGAATTGACGTTGCGGAGCGCATTCATATGCAGCTGCATCGTCCATCCCTTTTCGGCATTCATCACTCCGAACTCATACATCATCGCCGCTTTGAATTTGACGTTCTCCGCGGGATCAGGCGTCGCACCACCGCGAACCTTTTGAAAGATGGTTTCGATCTCTGTCTCGGTATAATCGGCGGCATAGGGGGCCTCCAAGGCATGATCGGAGAGTCGGCAACCCATCTCATGGAAGAACTGGTGCCGTTTCCTTAAAGCCTCCAAAAACTCCCGGTAGTTATGAATGCTCATTGCCGAGGCCTTCTCCAACCGGCCCACCCAGGCGTTGAAGAGTTCCGGAGACTCTACAGCCATCGCCTTGTCAGGCCGGAAAGCCGGGAGTACCTTGACCCCGAAGTTGGAATCAGCGGCGAGCGCCTTGTGGTACTCCAGTGAATCCGTGGGATCATCGGTAGTGCAGACGATCTTGACATTAAAGTGTTCCATGAGTCCCCGGACCCGGAACGGCTCGGTCTGTAGCAGCCGGTTGCAGTGCTGGTAAGCTTCCATGGCGGTTTGCGGCTCTAAGAGTTTGGTATATCCGAAAGGATTCCTGAGCTCCAGATGGGTCCAGTGATACAACGGGTTCCGCACCGTAAATGGTACAGTTTCAGCCCAGGCCTTAAACTTCTCCTCGTCATCGGCATCGCCGGTAATGAACCGTTCGTCAACCCCATTGGTCCGCATGGCCCGCCACTTGTAGTGATCGCCGCCGAGCCAGATCTGAGTCAGGTTGTCAAAACGCCGGTTTTCCGCAATATCCTTGGGTTGCAGGTGACAATGGTAGTCAAAGATCGGCATCGCTTCGGCAAAATCATGGTAGAGAACCTTGGCGGTCTTGCCGTGGAGCATAAAATCCCCGGTTATAAAAGTCTTGCCCATAAAAACCCCCCCTTAAAAAGTAAGCGTTTACATTTTGCCATAACCCACTGACCTAAATAAAAAACGACGAGGTACCGAGGGACTGCTTTGGGATATCCAAGAGAACGATCCCTTCATTATTGTACCACACCGGAAAGACAAAGGCACTGCATCAAATTGGATTTTTCAGGCAAAAAAATTGAATCCGGTCTAATCCAAGTGGAAGAACTCTTCCATCTTGACCCAGCGTTCCCCTTCCGCCCGTTCAGGAACAGGCTCCAGACATGGTCGGCAAAGAGCCCCCCATTTCCGATTGATCGGAGCCGCATCGAACTTAGCCATGTCCTTCTGATAATCGTCACCGTAGTATTCATAATAACTGAAAACATAACCGCCCTGATAAAAGATGGAATAATTCTTAATCCGGCATCCACGAATCAGATCCAACATCTCCGGCCAAACCGCCGCATGAAGCCGTTTGTATTCTTCAAGTTTCTCCGGCTTAACCTTGATGATCATCCCATACCTTTCCACCAGAAATCCTCCATTTCTTCCGCAATGGTCCCGAAACTCAAACCCCGGGCAAACCGTCACGCAAGTACCTCATGGTTGACTCATCAAATACAACATTCTCCGCGCTCATGCTGTCTCGAAGCTGCTCGACCGTATGACATCCCACAACAGGAATGGTGGTGAACGGTTGCGACAACAGATATCCCAAAACGATTTGAGTGGTTGAAAGGGATAGTTCTCCGCATAACGCTTTGATCCGTTCCAACCGGCCCCGGTTCACCGGATTATCATAAGTCCTTCTGAGACTTTCGTTTAGAACGGTCCCGGGTGCGGCCAACTTGTTGAAGTAACCGTTGGCTTGAGA
>DASVMB010000080.1:0-4301 GCA_036384575.1 Bacillota bacterium | reverse complement strand
GTTCATCCCGCATATTCTGCACATCGATCATCGAACCGCCGCCTTTTTTAAAAAGTGAAAAGAGAAAAGGGTAAAAGCAAAAGTCATCAATTCAAGTGCTCCGAAGTCTAAAAACGACTCACCCCCGACCCCTCTCTTTTTTTGAAAAAGAGGGGCGTAGGGTGCTACTGAAAGCGTACAAATAACGCGGGGTGAGTTGCTTTACACTTTTTTCCTTTTAACTATTCTCATTAATCTCGCGCCTCATGCCTCACGCCTGTTCCCTATTCCCTATTGCCTATGATCTTCTGATAGCAAACAATATCCAGAAAACGGCCGAATTTTTTGCCAACCTCTTTATACAGGGCGCATTGTACATAACCCAGGCCCTTAAATAGGCGGATACTGGCCTCGTTTTCGCCGCAGATCACCGCGATTAGGGAATGAAAATTTCTCTCCCTGGCCTTTTCCTCTATAAACTTTACCGCCAAACTGCCGATACCTTTTCCGGTAAACTCCGGGGCCAGGTAAACGGTGACCTCGGCGGTGGTATCATAAGCCTCCCGCTTTTTAAAACGGGCCAAAATGCAGTAACCGCAGATCTTGGCGCTCGAGTCCGAGATCACGAAAGCCTGAAAACGCGGATTGGTGTAGAAGAGGATCTCCGCCATCTCCTCGGAATTAACCGGGTCCAGATGAAACGTGGCTGTGGATTTTTCAATGTAATAATTATAAATCGCGAGCAACTCCGGTATATGTTCCGGGGTTGCCGGTACAAAACGCAAATCATTCATGGTTTATTTGGCGCCCTTTCATTTTGAGTATGATTAGATATTAATTCCATCCGATCCATGCTAATTATATCAAAGGAGGTCACAATTTCAAGCGGCTGCTGGAAGGGAAAATTGAAACCGTATTTCTAGCCGCAGATGACGGGTGGTCTTCCAGCGATTATATGCAGGAAAAGCCGAAAGATCCTTGAAAACTCAATCTGATTTTCATTCAAGCCCGAATGGATAATATAAAACCGGTTCATGCCAGGTACATTTCGGGCAATAAAACTAACGGAGGAATTACAGGTGCGTTTCAAAGGGACGGCAGTGGTAATTTGTATGGCAGCGGCAATGGTTTTAGGCATCATACTGCCGCGAAATTTCGCTCGGGTGGGGGTTAGTTCCGGGGTAGCCTCAGGGAAGACCGCTCAAGAAACTTCGGCAGGGACAGCGCAGGGGAACGGGGATGTTCAGTTGAACGAATTAGGACGGATTATGATCTTAGAGTATCACCTGATTGGTTATCCGGAGGCTCAATGGCGGCGGACACCTGAGAATTTCAAAAAGGATTTGGACATGTTGTACGAAAACGGCTATTACCCGGTGCCCCTTCGTGATTTGATCAACCGGAGAATGAAGGTGCCTGCAGGTAAAACACCGTTCGTCCTGACTTTTGACGATTCAAGCCAGGGACAATTCCGCTTTCTGAAAAAAGGCAGTCAGCTTGAGATTGACCCGGAGTCCGCGGTGGGGATCATGGAGGCATTCAAAAAAAATCATCCCAATTTCCCGTTGACTGCGACGTTCTACGTTTTACCTGCAATCGACCCGGGTTTACGCCTTTTTGGTCAGGAAGAGTATATTCAAGAAAAACTGCAATTTCTGGTGCAACATGGTTACGAGATAGGTAACCACAGTTATTGGCATCAGAATTTAGGCAAGACAGATGATGCCGGAGTTCAAAAACAACTGGCGCTGGCGGTGAAGGCGATCCAATCGTATGTCCCCGGTTATCAGGTACACTCCCTGGCGCTGCCGCTGGGGGTGCACGCCAAAAACCCCGCCTTGGAACGGGATGGAGAGTATCAGGGAACCCCTTACCATAACGACTCCATCTTGCTGGTCGGTTCCGGGACAGCTCCCTCGCCTTATTCGGCGGATTTCAACCCGTTCCGCCTCGAGAGGATTCAAGCCGGAGACACACCCTGGGGTCCCAAGGCTTATATCGCAATGTTTAAAAAGGATCCCTCACTGCGTTATGTCAGTGACGGGAACAACGCCATCCTTTCGGCACCCATGGCACTCCGGGGGAAACTTGCCAAGCAATTTAACGGAATCTTCAGACCGAAAACCACTCCGGTTTCGCTGCAACCGGTCAAAGAATAAATATTACCCTAAGCCTCGGTAGGTAAGTATAAGGACCCGTGATTCTCCGCTACTTGAATCACGGGTCCTTTTTTATCTGGGCGCCCTAGGTCAACCAACGGTCATGGTTATCTTCCTGTATCCTCCCCCGCACTTTGGAGATGATAGGGATATCTGCCGAGGGCGGAGTCCTTCACCGGCCGGGGAATCCTCAATCTTTCTGGCTATTGGACTGGAACCGGACTGCCAGATTTTTCTTGCATCAAATTTTTTTTGGGTGTATGATCAAAATGGAACTATTGATTGATCCAATGATCCTTTGGGGTGATCGAAGATGAAGTTACAAATTGAGAAAGAGGCCGGATTACCTCTTTACTTACAGATTAAAGCCCAGATTAAACAGCAGATTGAGCGGGGAATTCTGGCTCCCGGCGAGCAACTGCCCACCGAGCGGGAGCTCGCCTTGGATCTTGGGGTGAGCCGGAACACGGTCAGCCAAGCTTTTGCCGAACTTTCGGAGGAAGGAGTCATTGAAGTCGGTCAAGGCAAGGGAACTTTTGTAACTGAAGCCGCTTCGGCCCATCCGCTTGCCCGCAGGCTCGCGGAGGGACACAAAGAGAAGGCCCTGCGTCTGATTGACCTGGCCATCGACGAATGTCTGGATCTTGGCTTTTCGCTGGCGGATTTTACAGCCTTAGCCACGGTTCGGGCAAGGGAACGGGAAGACTCACTTCTGAAGACCCGGGTGCTCTTCATCGACTGCAATCAGGAACAGTTGGTTAACTTCAGCCGTGAGTTTAGGGAGTTGGGTATGCTTGAGGTCATTCCGTTGCTGTTGAGTGATTTTTTAGAAGGCGGTCTTCGGATTGGGAAGCTTTTGTCCCAGGTTGACCTGGTTGTCACCACAACCACTCATCAGGAAATCGTAGCGGAAAAACTGAAAGATTTAGGGACCGAGTTGGAATTGGTGCCGGTTGCGGCCCAACCGCGTCTGGAAAGTTTGATTCGCATCTCCCGGTTATCGGGAGATCGTTCTATCGGACTCGTTTGTCTCAGTCGGGAATTCCCGGAAATTGTCCGGCGTACCCTGGCCAAATTAAACATGTATGACCTGAGCTTGGATTATACCACCACCAAGGATCCGGAGGAGCTGGGACAATTCATTGAAAACCATGATCTAATATTGGTTTACGCCGATCGTTACCGCGAAGTGAAGGCACTGGCCGGAGAGAAGGAAATCATTTCATATCTGCACGGGTTGGATAGAGGTTCGGTGACCCTGGTACGTAGGGCCGTAGAGCGGATCTGGCAACAAAAGCAGAAGGAAGGGCGTTAACGTGAAGACTCCTACCCTGGTGTTGGGAGTTATCGGCATGGATGTCCATGCCGTGGGGAATAAGATTTTGGAATACGCCTTTGAGAACGCCGGATTTCATGTGGTGAATCTGGGGGTCATGGTTTCCCAGGAAGAGTTTGTTCACGCGGCGATTGAAACGGCTGCCGATGTAGTTCTCGTCTCTTCGCTATACGGTCATGGTGAACTGGACTGCCGCGGTCTGCGTGAAAAATGTATCGAGGCCGGAATCGGGGGAATCTTGCTGTATGTCGGGGGAAATCTGGTGGTGGGGAAGGCTCCTTTCAGTGAGGTTGAACGAACTTTCAAAGCAATGGGTTTCGATCGGGTGTATCCGCCCGGGACCCTTCCAGAGACCGCCATCCGGGATCTTCAGGCGGATCTGCATTGGGAAGGTCCCCGGATCAGCCTGGATAGCTTACTTTAATAGACCGTTATTGCCGGGAATAGCGAGGTGGTGCGCGAAAAGCGCGCAAAGATGGCGGGACTCAAAAACCAACGACTTGATGAAACGGAATTTGCCGGATTGCGCCGGGAGGTTTTATCAACCTGGCCGACCGGAGCGGCTATTGATCTCAAGGAAGCGGTCGCCTATCAAAAACAGCTGCCGTCCGGAAAACGGTTTGCCCGGGCGCTTGAGGATGCGGCGCGACGAGGCGCAACCTTAATTCAGCCCAGGGCTGGTGTGGCGTTGGTTGATGACCAGATCGCCCTTTTAAAACATTTGGAGACAAGCGGAGGTGCCGATTTACTGCCGACTACGGTTGACAGTTACACTCGGCAAAACCGTTACCGGGAAGCCCAAAAAGGGATCGACGAGAGCACCGTGG
>DASVMB010000079.1:0-5823 GCA_036384575.1 Bacillota bacterium | reverse complement strand
TCCAGGGTTATGTAACACCTGCATTTACCTCTTGGCTTTCCCATCTTATTTAATTATTTACCATTTATTGTTTGAACTGGTTTCCATCTCCACGGGCGAATCCGGTTCAAAGTGCCTATTGTCGCCGTTTGAGCCGCCTCGATGGAAATCTTTCCTTACTGTCGAAAAAAGGAGTTAACCGTAAAACTGTCGAAATTGTATTGCGTTCCGAAAGTTAACTAAAGGAGTTGACCGGAAATGCAAAACAATCTCCAGGATTATCTAAATTACCTCACGGTCGAGCGTGGCTTGGCCAGTAATACACTGGAATCTTACAGCAGGGATCTCCGGCAATACCTGAACTATCTTGATGAAAGAAAGCATCTATTGTTATCCGATACCAATCAAGCTACTGTCATCGGCTATTTGCTACAGCTTCAAGCGCATGGCAAGGCCACAGCGACCTTGTCGCGGAGTCTGGCGGCAATTAAATCCTATTATCATTTCATGGCCAGAGAAAGAATGATCGAACGCGATCCCACCCTTAATCTGGATGCCCCGAAACAGGAGAAAAGGTTACCGAGGGTTCTGTCAGTGGCTGATGTGGAACGTCTGTTAGAACAACCCAATTTGAAGTTACCCGTGGGTGTCCGGGATCGAGCCATGTTAGAGGTTCTATATGCCACCGGGCTTCGAGTTTCGGAACTGGTTTCTTTAAAACTTAACGACGTCAACCTGGAAACCGGTTATATCAAATGCCTCGGAAAAGGGTCCAAAGAACGGATCATCCCTCTTGGTTCAATGGCCACCAAGTATCTTAAGCTGTATCAGGAACATGCCCGGAAATTTTTGGCTGCCAGTTTGCATGAAGATACCCTGTTCTTGAATCATCACGGTAAAGGCTTGACCCGACAAGGATTTTGGAAAATCATCAAGAAATATGCAGAAAACCTTGAGATCGAGGTAGATATTACCCCCCATACGCTACGGCATTCTTTTGCCACTCATTTGTTGGAAAACGGGGCTGATCTCCGTTCCGTCCAAGAGATGTTGGGCCACGCCGATATCTCCACCACCCAGATTTATACCCATCTTACCAAGGATAAGATCCGGGAGGTCTATGATCAAGCCCATCCCCGTGCCAAATAGACTCACACCTAGCAGGGCGCGCGGAAACAGGCAATAGGCAACAGGCGCGAGGCATCGCGTCCTGCGGGACGCGCGGCAACTCACCCCGCGTTTTCTATTAGCTTTCAGAATGACCCTACGCCCCTCTCTTTCTGAAAAGAGAGGGGTCGGGGGTGAGTTGCCAATAAGACTCTCGATTTCTCCGTCATCCAAACCGGCGGAGTTTTTTGTATTCGTTGCGAAATGGAGTATACCAGGACCGGGAAATTTGGTATAATTTAAGTATTATTTATAAAGGCAACAGGGAGCAGGGAACAGGCAAGTGCCTAAACTTTAACATAGAAGCGGCGGATTGATGCAACCAACAATACATTGGTATCCCGGACATATGGCCAAGGCCAAACGGGAACTCACCGAATTAATACGCTATTTGGATTTAATCATCGAGGTCCGGGATGCCCGGATCCCCATCGCCAGCCATAATAGCGATCTGGATCGTTTTTTGGAACGCCGGCCGCTTTTTGTTGTATTGAACAAGTGTGATCTGGTATCCCCGAAGGATATTGCGGCGTGGTCCGATTGGTTTGTAAAGCAGGGGTTAAGTATGGTGACCATGAACGGGAGAAGCGGAGAGGGTATCGCCGCCCTCTTGCGAATGTTGACCCGGGATTCGGTACCCGGCCGTTCCGTTTCCAAACGAATCGGTGTGGTGGGAATACCAAATGTGGGGAAATCCTCCGTGTTAAACCGCTTGGTAGGTGGAAAAAATGCCCGAACCGGTAATATACCCGGGATCACCCGGGGAAAGCAATGGGTCAAGCGGGGAAAGCTTGAGATTTTGGATACCCCCGGACTTTTGCCGCCGAAGATTCAAAATCCCGAGGACGGTTGGAAACTGGCCTTGATCGGCGCACTTCCTGAGGAAGTCATTCCCATATACGATTTGGCGCTTTTTATCCTGAATCAGTTCGGGCAGTCTTTGTTCAATTGGGAAGATGCCGGGTTACAGCAGGCCGACGGTGAGATACGTTTGGAATGGTTTGCGGGAAAAAGGCAGTTTATCAAGAAAGGCGGCGGACCGGATTTGAACCGGGCCGCCGTGACCATAGTGAAGGAATTCCGTGATGGCCGATTAGGCCCGATTAGTTTGGAGTCGCCTCCACATCCGAATCATTCGAACGGTTGAGTGTCCTTAGTAAGATGATGCCTCCTATAAAGGTGGCAACGTGATAACTGAGGAATCGCCAAACCAGAATGAAGATCGCCCGCAGTTGCATCGGGATGAAAACGAATACCGAGTAAAATCCGAATTCCATGATTCCGCTACCGCTGGGGATCGGTATATATGAAATAATAAAGACCAGAATGAACTGGAATAAAATGCTTTGCCAAAAGATTTGGCTGATATCCATCCCGAAAGCCGCCATCAAAAACGGCGCAATCGCGAAAAAACAGACCCAATATAAAAAGCTGCAGATAAAGGTCAGATAGAAATTGATTCCTTTCCGGAATTCCTTGATTGCATCATGAAACGATTCCAATTCGTTTAGAAACTTTTCCATCACCGGTTGAATTTTCTTTTTTAACCCGATAAACTCTAGCAATTTAAGGATTCGCGTGAAGATACCGCTGGCCAGTTTGGGTTTTACGATAAATAGAATCAGGCAGGCTGAGGCCAATACAGAAAGCGGAATGGCGACGGTCGTCACCTGACGGATGATCCCGACTGAGAATTTAGCATGGTAAAATAGGAGTAGGAACGGTGACACCAGTGTAAAGATGAGCGTTGAAATGATCACCCGCAGGGTCACAATGGCGCTGGATTTACCAGGGCTAATCCCGTTCCGGCATAACAGGTAGATCTGAGTAGGGATCCCGCCGGAATAAAAAGGCGTTACATTTCCGGAAAAGGTTGCGGCCAGATTGATCCCCAGGACATTCATGAAAGATAGTTTTTCTCCCAAACCTCCGGCAATCAAAATGATCCGGCAGACCTCAATCAACCAGGAGCCGACCAGTGCCAGGCAGGCGAGGCCGAAGGCTCCGAGGTTGATTTTACCGAAGCCGGACCAGAGATTGGGGGATGTCGAATTAAACAAGAGATAACCCGTGCTCAGCAAGGTGAAGATCAGTACCAGGCTAAGGCCTTTAAAAAACCAATCTTTCACCGGAAGTTGCGTTGTTTTCACGGCTGAATCTCCTTTACCTAGTCAAAATGTATATATAGAAATTCTTTTTTGGTTAAATAGATCCTGCAAGTAAAAGTTGAATTCATTGCTATAATCTTCCGAAAAATTGTGCGTGTGCGCCGCGACGCACACCCGCGTACCAGAGGCAACCAAAATGAGAACAGTCCACAAGGTGTTACCCAAATTGAGCTGGGATGAAAGGCTCACTTACGAACAGCATTGTTGGCAAAACGGGTCCACGAGAGTTGCCGGTTTGGATGAAGCCGGCCGCGGCCCCTTGGCTGGTCCGGTGGTTGCTGCGGTCTTTTTGATTACACCGGATTTTTCCTTGCCGGGTCTGAACGATTCCAAACAACTGACGGCGTTACAACGCCAGAGATTCTATCAGGTTTTGACTTCTGGCGCCTGGGAGTACGCTACCGGGCTGGTGGAACCCGGCGAAATCGATCGGATCAACATCTATCAGGCCTCACGGATAGCCATGTCCAAGGCGCTACAGAGTTTGAAGGTTCGGCCGGATTTCTTGCTTGTGGATGCGCTGGTGATCCCTGATACTTCCGTCAAGCAACAGGCGATCATTCACGGAGACGCGCTCTCCGTAGCAATCGCCGCAGCCTCGGTAATCGCTAAAGTTACAAGGGACAAGCTGATGGAGGAGTATGATCGGATCTATCCCGGTTATGGATTTGCCCAACACAAAGGATATCCGACTGCGGCTCATTACGAAGCCTTGCAAAAATTAGGCCCTTCGCCCATACACCGCTTATCGTTTCGATTAACCAAGGCACCACGGGAAGACAGTTTGGAGCTGTTTGAAACGGAAGGTGATATGACAGTTGAAGATCAACACCTCAAATCCGTATAGTATCCTTACCGATTCCGCGCAGACGCTCGGGGAATTGAATCTTAAAGAAGGACAAAGGATTATCGGCAAGATTATTCGTTTGGCGGGTGATCAGGCCTTACTGGAGATGGCGGGTAGACCGCTCACCGCAAAGGTGGAAGGAGTTCAAAACCTGAATCCGGGTTCAGCCTATACCTTTGAGGTCGCCACGGATGATCAAAACCGCGTCGTGTTAAGGATTGCCAATAATCAAAATACGGCGGCGCCCGAGACGGGTGCCCAACCCTCCGGGTCACAGTCATCAAATAGCTCCCAACCTGAACTTGCCGTTCAAAAGGCGATTATTAATGCGCTTGAAAATGCGGGACTCCCGGTGACGAACGAGAATATCGCCAGTGTATCCGGGAGTCTCCGGGAATTTGAGGTCAAGTATCAACAACCCTTGCCACCTCAAGTAATTACATTTATCATCTCTCAAAAATGGCCAATTAATCCCGGGACGATTCTGGCGGCTTGGATTCATCAGGATCCCGGAGTTCGTAATCTGCTCTGGAATTTACTACAAAGAGCGGCCCTTCAGAAAACCGTTGCCGGCGGGAATCCCGATGATGGGATGCATGAATGGGTGTTTGATCCGCGTACCGATACCACTGCCGCTTCCTTGACGGCCAAGCTCCAGTCATACTCAGGTATGCAACTTTCACGATTACTGGAGCAGATTTTCGGTTTGGATCAGGCCTTTCCGGACCAAAATCCCGATCCCCAAACATCTCAACCGGACCGGGAGCTCCAACCGGGTAAAACAGATATCACGGATTCCCGGGGACAGGGGAAGAACCAGGTGCAACCGTCCCGCACGCGCCCGCCTCACCCGGGTCAGCAATCCATCGGTAGCCCCATCCGGGAGAGAGCTACCGGTATCAAGAACATCCCGGATGATCTTTCGTCGTTTCACATGATAAAAGATGATCCTGCTCAAACCGCTAGAATTTCTAATCAAGCGGATACGAATTCTAAAGCGTCTGCCGTCCAAGGAGATAACCAGGCACCGAAGTTTCTCGCCTTGCTCGAACAGAACCAGAAGCTGGAGAATGTCTTGCATCAGGAACCCGGGATATATGCGGCGATACCGTTGCTAGTTCGGGATCCTCAGAACCATCTTCATGAAGCGGTCATTCAATGGGAAGGGCGAAAGTCCGGCCATTCGGAAAATTTTTACGAACAACTCATTCAACTTGCAGTTCCCACCGATAATATGGGAGAGGTTCTTTTACGGGTCCGAATCGGAGCAAATGGCGCCAATATTCATATGAAGGTTGGTTCGGAAGCGGTCCGGAGATTTTTTATGCAAAATGCCGCGGAGTTACGATCAGCCATTTCCGAATCGGAAGCGATGATCCAGGTAAGTGTAAGAGAGAGTGTAACTTCCGAGCATTCTACCATGGGAGTGGACCTATGGATGTAAAGGACACTGAGGTACGCGCCCCGGCGGGGAAATCGGGACCGAAATATGCGGCTGCGTTGCGCTATAAACCTGGTAAGGACCAAGCACCGGTAGTGGTGGCCTCCGGGCAAGGCCATATCGCCGAGACTATTATTAAACTGGCGAATGATGCCGGTGTTCCCAACCATGTGGAACCGGCACTTGCCAAAATACTCTCTCGTCTGGAACCGGGAACACCG
>DASVMB010000078.1:0-5939 GCA_036384575.1 Bacillota bacterium | reverse complement strand
ACCAAGATTTATTGGTGGCAGGAGCGTTACAACTCGATGATCATCAATATTGCCGAGGAGACCCGGACCCGTTTTATCGATATCCGCGGAGCTTTTCTACAAAATCCCGATTATACGCAATATATTTGTAAGGACGGGATTCATCCCAACGAGGCCGGTCACCGGATCATCGCCGATCGAATTTTAGGCTATATCCGGATCAATTACGATTTTCTTCTGAAAGAACCGGATTGGAAATACGTCGGCGTGTAAAAACAGACACTTAACTCACCCGTGGAATTTACGGTGATTAAAAAAATTTTGATTATTACTTTGCCGGCAGGATAATTGGAGGCTAAAACGAATATCTTATCCAAGGTGAAGATGAATGAATAAAGAAAATATCCAAAGGATGTTAGCCGGTAAAACCATTCTCAAGGCCGATCTAAGCCACGGAACGGTTAAATTACAATTTGACGACGGAACCGTCTTTGAACGGGAAAAGACTTGTGAGGGCGAGATTATGGCGACTTTATACGATGGTAATCGCCAGATTTTGGGTAGCTGCAAGATCTAATTTCCCAGTTTGTAGAGGGTTTGAATGTGCTATTCATGAAATAGCTTGTCTTTTCGCAGTTCCGATGTTATAATAAATTTGTAAATTTTTTTTCGTTCATGGGAATTAGAGAGGTTTTGTGTTACATTCGGTAAAATAATGATCACGGTTTCAATACCTAATCGTCTGGAGCGGAATCGTTTGTTTCGATATCATACACCAGGCGGTCGGGTAAAATCCTACTGTTAAGCGAGGGGATTTTCGTGGAATTTACTGACAAGACTTTAGTGTGTTCTGATTGCGGCGCTGAGTTTGTTTTCACAGCCGGTGAACAAGAGTTTTACGCCAGCCGTGGTTTTACCAATGAACCACGTCGCTGCAAAACCTGCCGGGAAGGTCGGAAACAACAACGCGGTGATGCATCCCATCCCCGGGAACTCCATGAAGTGGTTTGCGCGAATTGCGGTGTAACCACTCAGGTTCCTTTCAAACCTCGTGAAGATCGTCCGGTTTATTGCCGTGATTGCTTCCAGGCTATGAAGAATGGTGAAAATAAATAAATCTCTGCCCTTAATCCTTCTTTTATGAATGGATTTGTATCTCTGAGGGGAGTAGCTGGCGGTGTTTTTACACCGCAGGAATGGCCAACATTCTCGGTATGCCGAATACCTGGCCTTTCCGCTTGAATTCAAGTAGCCAGACCTTTAACATTCTCAATGTTAAAGGTTTTTTTATTTCCTGGAATCAACGACCGGAGGGCATACTAAAGGCAATAGGCAATAGGGGTATTAAGGCGTGGGGCGTGAGGTGTCGTGCCCTGTCGGCGCGCGGCAACTCACCCCGCGTCATCCTATAGCTATCAGTTCATTCCTACACCCCTCTCTTTTTCGAAAAGAGGGGACGGGGGTGAGTTGATAATAGGCAACAGGCAGCGTGCCTTTTTACTCTTTACTGTTGCCTCGCGCCTCATGCCTATCTAAGGAGGTGAACACACATCTGGCAGGAAATTGAAATCACTACTCAAAACCGGGTCGAATGGCCTGATATTACGGAACGGGTTGGGGCAATTGTCAAACAAAGCGGAGTGCGGGAAGGAATGTGCCGGATTTATATCCCTCACACCACCGCCGGGATCACCATCAACGAAAATGCCGATCCCGATGTGGTACGGGATATTCTGGCCGGTCTTAAACGGTTGGTTCCCCAAAATGGCGATTACGCCCACGCTGAGGGTAACTCTGATGCTCATCTTAAGGCAAGTCTGATGGGGTTTTCATGTTTGGTCCCCATTTGTAGCGGCCGGTTAGCCTTAGGAACCTGGCAGGGGATTTATTTCTGCGAATTTGATGGTCCCCGGCGACGGCATATTTTAATCGATTGCAGTTAAAATACTTTGGTTAGCATCCGGAATTTATGAAAAAAAAAGGGCAAACACTGCATAGGGAGTGACAGGAATGGATCAAACCCAGTGGTACCAACTTGATCAACACCAAACAGCCGCCAAGTTAGGAACCGATCCAGATCACGGTTTGACCGAAACTGAAGTCAAAACCCGTCTGGCTCAACATGGATTTAACGAACTGGCGGAGGAAGCAGGAAAATCCATCTGGCAGATGCTGCTGGAACAATTTAAGGAATTTTTGGTGATTTTATTACTCGTGGCCGCGATCATCTCGGGTTTTTTAGGAGAATGGCTTGATTCCATCGTCATTTTATTAATTGTGGTTTTGAATGCCTTTTTAGGGGTATTTCAAGAATATCGCGCCGAAAAATCTCTGGCCGCCTTAAAAAAACTGGCTGCTCCACTCGCGCGGGTGTTAAGGGACGGGCAGGTTCGGGAGATACCCGCCCGGGAATTGGTGCCCGGTGATATCTTTTTTATTGAGGCCGGAGGATTTGTGCCCGCCGATGCCAGACTCTTTGAAGCCGTCAATCTTCGTGTCGATGAGGCTGCCCTGACCGGTGAATCGGTCCCGGTGGAAAAGTCCGCGGATACCCTTCATGAGGAACTGCTGCTCGCCGATAGGAAAAACTTGGTCTCCATGGGCACAGTTGTTACTTACGGCCGGGCTAAGGGAATCGTAATCAAAACCGGAATGCATACCGAGATTGGTCAGATCGCCAAGATGATTCAACAGGCGACTCCGGAGACAACCCCGCTTCAGGAAAAATTAGCGGAATTCGGGAAATATCTTGGAGTTCTGGCTTTGGTAGTGTGCGCGATTATTTTTGTCGTCGGATGGATCCGGGGTGAAAATCCGGTATCGATGTTTCTGACTGCGGTCAGCTTGGCGGTAGCAGCCATTCCCGAAGGTCTGCCGGCAATTGTAACTATCGTCCTGGCCTTGGGTGTTCAACGCATGGCCAAACACCGGGCGATTATCAGAAAGTTACCGGCTGTTGAGACCTTAGGTGCAGCAACCGTCATCTGTTCCGACAAGACCGGAACCCTGACTCAGAATCAGATGACCGTGCGCCGGGCTTTTGTAACCGGAAAGATGGTGGAAGTGACCGGAGAAGGTTATCAACCAAGCGGTCAATTTCTACTGGACGGGGCTCCTCAATCGTCTCCCGGTGAGTCCCTTAACTTGTTGTTACTTTGTGGAACATTGTGCAATGATGCGTTATTAATTGAAGACGATCAGCCGGATAAAGTAATCTGGCGAATCGTGGGGGATCCCACCGAGGGCGCCTTAGTTGTTGTGGCTGCCAAAGCCGGGTTGGAAAAAGAAGCCTTGAATAAAAGTTTTGAACGGGTGCTAGAGATTCCTTTTGATTCCGATCGGAAGTTAATGACCACCATCCATAAGGGGAGTCTGCCTCACAGTCGACTGCGTCAATTTGAACAGGAGGAACCCCACGGTCTTTGGGCTATCACCAAAGGCGCTCCGGATATTGTTTTAAGCCGTTGTACAAATTATCTGTCCGAGGATGGAATTTGGCCGTTAGTCACTGCGGACAAAGAAACTCTGTTAAAAACCAATGGAACCCTGGCCCGGGAAGCATTACGAGTATTGGCGGTGGCTGTCCGCCGGGTTCCGGAAGTAGACCAGGTTAAGCTGGAACAGGTTGAATCCCAATTGACTTTTATCGGGTTCTGGGGCATGATCGATCCTCCCCGATCCGAGGCCCGTGCAGCCATAGCCGAATGCCGTCACGCCGGAATCAAGCCGGTGATGATCACCGGTGATCATCGCGACACTGCAATGGCCGTGGCGAAAGAGTTGGGACTCTTGGAAGAGGGCGATCTGGTCTTAAGTGGCCAAGAATTAAATGCCATAAGTGATGAGGAGCTCAAAACCAAGGTCGACCATATCGCGGTATACGCCAGGGTTTCCCCGGAACACAAAGTGCGTATTGTAAATGCGTTGCGTGAGAAAGGACAAGTCGTTGCGATGACTGGCGATGGTGTGAATGATGCACCGGCTTTAAAACGGGCCGATATCGGAGCGGCGATGGGTATTACAGGAACTGACGTGGCCAAAGGCGCAGCAGATATGGTCTTGGCGGATGATAACTTTGCGACGATTGTTGGCGCGGTTCGTGAAGGCCGGATTATCTATGAAAATATAAGAAAAGCCATTTATTTCCTGCTTTCCTGCAATATTGGGGAGATTATTACGATTTTTTTGGCCATCATCTTGCAGTACCCGGTACCGCTCGTTGCCATCCAGATTCTCTGGATTAACCTGGTTACAGACGGTCTGCCTGCCTTGGCTTTGGGAATGGAACCCGCGGAACCGGGCATCATGAACCGGAAGCCCCGTCGCAAAGAGCAAGGTATCTTCTCTGCCGGAATGAAGCGAACCATATTCATCGAGGGCTTTTTGATCGGTTCCTTTACATTACTGGCATTTATCATCGGGCTGAACTTCGGCGGCGATCTTTCTCAAGCCCGAACCATGGCCTTTGCCACCTTGAGCTTGTCGCAGCTGTTCCATGTATTCAACTTCCGTTCGATCAAGGAATCCATCTTTAAGCATGGCACAGTCCCCAATTACTCACTGATTGCGGCCGTGGCGCTTTCAGCGGGAGTTCAATTGATCGTCATGTTTGCTCCTTTGCTTCAAAACATTTTTAAAGTGGTACCCCTTGATCCGCTACACTGGTTTTATATCGTGGTGCTTTCCGCAGCAACGATTCCGGTAGTTGAAATCTGGAAAGCGGCCTTTTTACGTAAATTTTGCCGGGAAGAATTTTAATCTGTGCGGGGCGGTCGTTCACCAAAGACTGCCCCCGCAGTTAAAGTATTCGTATTGCATTCAGATTTTTTTAAAAGTAAGCAATCCAGGTATAGAATATTCGTCATGGATCGGATATAATGGTTCCTGGAATCTTTACCGTAGAGTCCGGTAAACGGAACGTTTGTTGGCAACGGGCTCACCAAACCGTCACAGGAATTAAATCCAAATCCCGGGATGGAAACTAAACGACCCATCGGGTCGTTTTACTTTTTGTACCGATGCCATGTTGTCCATATTCGTGTTGTCAGTTTTTTGCTTGGATTCCAGATAAATTTAACGGGCTTTTCGATATCGAAAAGGATTTTAGAAACCGGATGTGGAATCACTAATCGCTTGAATGTGGGCCTGCGGTTGTTTTTCGTTCGGCCCCGGGTATTTCTCAAGTCAATCGGACTCTATAGAACCTTTTTTTTAAGGGCAAAGCGGGTGAATGACGGTTGGGCCGTTCCGGAAATGCGCATTGGCTGGTATTGGTGATTCTCTTATTAATCGGTTTCATCTTTGGCACGATTATGGGACAGATCTTAAAACCCTATCTGCCTTTCTTGGCGGTAGGCGCTCCGGCCGGCATGGAACCGCAAACGTTTCATCTGGCCGATGCGTTCTCATTGACTTTTGGGTTTAAGGTTCACCTGAGTTTAGCGACAATCATCGGAATTGCCTTGGCCTATCTTATTTACAGGCAGATTTAAAGTCTATGAGTCAATGTTCTCCCGTTATTGGTAGAGTTTTCGATAGGATGGATGATTGGAAAGAATGGCCGATTTAATTTTGGCTTCCGCTTCACCAAGGCGTGCAGCCATTCTCAAACAACTTGGGTTGCGATTTACAGTGGCTCCCAGCTCCTTCCCGGAAGAGAGCGTTACGTCCGGTTCACCGGAACAACTCGTTACTACACTGGCATTAAATAAGGCAAAACAGGTGGCAGGTGCACACACACCCGAAACACGCGTTGGAAGTCTAGTAATCGGCGCGGATACTGTTGTGGTTTTGGATGGCGAGATTCTGGGAAAACCCGCTGATTTGAATGAAGCCGTGACGATGCTCACCCGGTTAAGCGGAAAGGCCCATTCCGTCTTCACCGGCCTGGCCTTAGTATCGGTTCCTGAATCTCGGACCCGGGTTGGCTATACCGAGACGCGAGTTTACTTCCGCGACCT
>DASVMB010000077.1:0-3918 GCA_036384575.1 Bacillota bacterium | reverse complement strand
TTGCGGTGATGCAATACCTCATTGACCATGGCGCCAACGTGAACACTCTGGGAAACGGCCACTCACCACTTGCCTGGGCCTGTCATAACAGTCATCATGGTTATCTGGAAGCGGTGAAACTTCTCCTCGAGAAGGAAGCCGATATCAATCAAAGTTTCCGCTATGAAGGCAAGTACGCCGATAACCCCGATAATCAATGGTTGCGCGGCTGGACCCCGCTGATGTTCGCGATTCACGACTGGGGGGCGACCACCGATATCATTCAATACTTATTGGACCACGGCGCAAATCCCAAAGCAGTAAGTGAAAACGGAGAAACGCCGCTCTACGTGGATTTTATCGTTGGGAACCGCTTGGGAAATCAAATGGAGATCGCCAAGCTGCTGTTGGCGAAGGGCGTCGATATCAATGGGTGGGTCAGGGATTTCGGCAGTGTGCTCCATTATGCGGCGATGATGGGCAGCTCCCAGGCAATCAAAGATCTACTGGCTCTGGGAGCAAACATCAACCTGCCTTGCAACGGCGGTCAAACTCCACTGCTTACGGCGATTAAGAGTAATGAACATTCTTTGGAAACCGTGCGGTTACTGGTGGAAAACGGGGCGGACGTCAACCGCGGCGATGATTCCGGTTGGACCCCTTTGCATGAAGCCTGCAGTAAGGGTGATCTGGAGCTGGTTAAATACCTGATCAGTAAGGGGGCAGACAAATCTCTACAGAACAAGGATGGGGCCACGCCGTTTGCGGTTATTTCCCAAGAACATCAAGATTTGATCGATTACCTCAAGGATTGGGCCACCATCGATTGGAACCAAATCAAACCGTTGGCAGTGGATAAAGTTGGGGATGCGCTTGACGGGGCCACGGATCTTGAGGCCGGGTATGCTGTTATGGATGAAGGATATCTTTATTTAGCAGCTAAAACGAACAGTGTTGATCCGATGGTCGATATCTCGATTCAATGTAACGGCGATCAGGGGAATCAATTTTTAGTCCTGTTCCTCTCCAATTTGAACCGGGCCGATATTTTTCGTATCGATCAGGGAAAGGCCGTTCCGATTGGCTCGGCTTCACTGAGTTATAATCCTCTTGAAACGGTGATACCATTAAAGATGCTGGGTGATCCAAAAAGTGTGACAGTGAATTTCGCGGTCAAACGTATCAAAGGAAATGATGATTACCGGACTTATGATGAGATCCCCGGGTGGTACGAGGTGAAGGGGAATAAACAAAGGTAAAAGACCTTGCCTGATGCAAGGAGAAGGTGGGATGTGGAATCATATCCCACCTTTGTTTGTATGTCTGGATTCGCCCATCATGTTCATATTTTTATGTCGATTTGGGTTGACGAAGTTCGAAGGGTTGAATCGGAACCAGCCGATGAATCATCCCCAAATGAGTCTGCAACCTTATTTTGTTGGGCCGCCTTTTGCTGATTAATCCGGATCTCAATCTGGTTTATCTGGTTTTGGAGCTGTTCTATCTTCTGCTGCTTGGTTTGGGCATCTGTTTGACTTGCCTGTTCTTTCTGAAGCTGTGCCTCAAGATCCGATTTCTCCTTTTCCAATTGGGTCAAGGTATTGTCATTATAACCTGTGGTTAAAATACTGCCGCTCAACCCGGATGTTGTAGATGCGATATTCATCTTAAGACCTCCAGTTTTTTGAAATGATGTATCGGATTTAGCTTTGATAATCAGGGAATCGGAATAAAACTTTTGAATTTCCTTTGAAATATAAAGATGATTCAAAGAACCATCCGTTATGATGAGTGAGATAGTCCTAATTAATCGCTCGATGTTTTGGCTAATCTCGTTCGTTCAATACACCATGATGGGTATTTTAAAAGGAGGTTGCAGGTTTCCTTGAGGCTACTATTGATCGAAGATGAAATTAAACTCGCCAAGGCATTGGCCCATCTTTTGGAAAAAAGCGGTTATATCGTGGATACTGCCACAGACGGCGAAAAAGGGTTGGAGCTAGCACAGAATGGAAACTATGATTTGATTATTTTGGATCGGATGTTGCCGGGAAAAGATGGGATTGCGATTATCAAGGAACTTCGCGCAGAAGGACTCGATATGCCGGTGATCTTTATGACCGCCAAAGACGCGCCAAAGGATCGGGTTGAGGGCTTAGATGCCGGGGCTGACGATTATCTGGTTAAACCTTTCGCCACGGAGGAATTATTGGCCCGGTTGCGGGCGCTGGCCCGGAGAAAGAACCGGGAGTTGGTGGGAAATACAATCAACGCTGGAGGACTCATCCTGGATCCGCTGAAGTGCATGGTGACCAGGGGAACCGAAGTGATTCAATTAAGTGTCAAAGAGGCCTTGTTACTTGAATTGTTAATGCGCAACCATGGCCAGGTTGTTACGAAGGAGCTGATTTTTGAAAGAGTTTGGGGGTATGGTTCTGAAACCGATTTTAACAATATCGACCTTTATATTCATTATCTCCGGAAGAAACTAAATCCCTCTTGTATCGTAACGGTTCGCGGCGTAGGGTATTTCCTGAAAGGGGAATCCGATGTTTCGTAAATTAAGGCTTCAATTCATTCTGACCAACCTGGGTATCATATCGGCTTTGTTCGTTACGCTTACCGTAGGGGCTTATGCCATTTTAGAGATAAAAATGATCAATCATGCCGAGGTGTTTTCGAAACGGTTGGCGATGGGAATTAATTCCGGAGTCTTTCCGGGGTTCCCGGCCGATGATGCCAGGCCCCCTCGGTTTGAAGGGATGCACGACAATCCTTCACATGGCATCAGGAAACCTCCCGTTCTCCCTCCTGGACCGCCGCGCCCTACTCAAACCCCTCCTTCACCAGGATTCTTTTTCGTCAAAACCGATTTTTCGGGTAATATGTTGTTTCAATCATTTCGGGAGCCTTGGGACGCGCTCCACCTCACCATAGCGATTCAATCGATCTTGAAGGCCGACAAAGCCAGCGGGATCGTTGATCTTTTTAATTCCAAGTATCATTATTACCGGGCGCCGTTACAAAAGGAATCGGGGATGCTGATCGTGTTTCAAGATCTGAAACAAGACAAGAATATTCAACATTCTTTGGTGGTTTCATTGAGCATTGTTGGAGTGGTTTTTTTCATCCTGGCGATGCTAGGCAGTTTATTCATGGCCGGGCGTGCGATTGCTCCCATTCAAAAAGCCTGGCGGCAACAGCAGGATTTTTTGGCCGATGCCTCTCATGAGCTCCGGACGCCGTTAGCCATCATCCAGACCAATCTGGAAGTGGTTCTGAGCGATCCGGAAGAAACCGTTGCCAGTCAAGCCGATTGGCTGAACAACATCCAAGAGGAACTCCGCCAAATGACGTTTTTGGTTTCCTCACTGTTATTTTTGGCACGGGCGGATTCTAAACCAAACGTCTTGGATTCACGCGATTTTGCATTGAATCAAACCGTTACCCGTGTTTCCGAAGCTTTTAAACCGGCTGCTGCCGCCAAAGATATACGGATCGAGACAACCGCTATGGATAAGGTGATTTGTCACGGGAACGAATCAAATATCCGGCAGGTCATGGAAATTCTGCTTGATAAAGCGGTCCGGCATACTCCATCCGGAGGCCGGGTTAAGCTCGATCTAGGTAAAACGGAGAAGAAAATCCACTTAACTGTTTCCGATACCGGAGAAGGAATCCCTCCGGAACACTTGGATAAGATCTTTGATCGTTTTTATCAGGTGGATTCCTCCCGTTCCAATGGTAAAGCGGGTCTGGGATTGTCTATCGCCAAATGTATCATCGAAAATCATGGAGGAACCATCCGGGTTGCCAGTAAACCCGGTCAGGGTACGGTCTTTACGATTCTATTACCTTTACCCAATGCGCGTATCCGCGGGAATCCATCGATTAAACCTAATCCGTGAACGCTTTCATCGCTTTCATTTTATGAAAAAA
>DASVMB010000076.1:0-3929 GCA_036384575.1 Bacillota bacterium | reverse complement strand
GGTCGTAAGCGCCGGCCTGCAATGTGGTAGCCCCGTTCAACTTTGTGGCGGCCACCGGATAGAGAATATCATTAATCAGCGTACTCTTTCCCGAGCCCGAGACGCCGGTGATGCATACAAAAACCCCTAAAGGAATTTTGACATCAATCCCCTTTAAATTATGCTCCCGGGCGCCGACGATCTCCAGATACTTGCCGTTCGGTTTGCGGCGCCGCGCCGGAATGGCAATCTGTTCCTTACCGGAGAGGAACTGCCCCGTGAGCGAGGCGGGCGATGCCATGACTTCCTTTAATGTCCCGGCGGCAACCACTTCACCGCCGTGAACGCCAGCTCCAGGGCCGATGTCCACGATATAATCGGCCTCGCGGATCATCTCTTCGTCGTGTTCTACCACGACCACGGTGTTCCCCAGATCGCGCAACCCCTTAAGGGTATCGATGAGTCGCCGGTTATCACGCTGATGTAACCCGATACTGGGCTCATCCAGGATATAGAGGACTCCCACCAGGAAAGAACCGATCTGGGTTGCCAGCCGGATCCGTTGCGCCTCACCTCCGGAAAGGGTTCCGGCAGCCCGGTCCAAGGTCAGATAGTCCAAACCTACATTGACCAAAAAACCCAACCGTTCATTGATCTCTTTTAATACCAAGCGGGCGATGGCCGTCTCGCGCTCGGTAAGATCCAGCTTTTGCAGGAATGCCTTGGCCTCCAGGACCGAAAGGGCGGTCAACTGACTTAAGTTTAACTCGCCGACCAGGACTGAGAGACTCTCCCGTTTCAGGCGGGCACCCTGGCAGGTGGCGCAGGGTTTAATGGTCATGAACTTTTCAATCTCGCGCCGCATATACTCCGACTGGGTTTCTCTGTAACGGCGCTCCAAGTTATGGGCTACGCCCTCGAAAGCTGCGGCATGGCGAAACTCCCGATCCGGCCCGTGATAGGATATTTCGATCTTCTCGCCCCCGGTCCCGTAGAGCAGGATTTGTAGTTGTTCCGGAGAAGCCTCTTTTAAGGGACTATCGGGATTGATCTTATACTTTTTGGCTACCGAAAGCAGATACTGAAGGGACCAGGAATCCTGATCCGAGCTCCAGGCCTTAATGGCACCGTCATTCAGCGATCGGGTCTTATCGATGACCAACTCCGGATCGATCTCCATCTTGAACCCGAGCCCGGCACAGTCGGGACAGGCTCCATACGGGCTGTTGAAGGAGAACATCCGCGGCGTCAACTCTTCGAAGCTGAACCCGCAATCGGGGCAGGCAAACTTCTCGCTGTAAATTGTCTCCTTCCCATCCATGGTGGCGATGGTCACCAGTCCCTTGGCCTGTTTCAACGCTAATTCCACAGAATCCGCCAGCCGCTGTCCGATATCATCCTTGCGGACCAGGCGATCAACCACCACTTCGATGGTATGCTGTTTATACTTTTCAAGATCGATCGTTTCGGAGAGATCGTGAATGGTTCCGTCCACCCGGGCCCGGACGAAGCCTTCCCGTTTCAGATCCTCGAATAATTTGTCATACTCACCCTTACGGTGACGGATTACCGGGGCCATTACCATAAATTTGGTTCCCTCCGCCAGCGCCATCACTTGATCCACAATCTGTTCCACAGTTTGCTGGGTAATGGGCTGATGACAGTTGGGGCAAAAGGGGTGGCCGATCCGCGCGTAAAGCAACCGCAGGTAGTCATAGATCTCCGTCACTGTCCCCACTGTGGAACGTGGGTTATGGCTGGTAGTCTTTTGATCGATGGAGATGGCCGGAGAGAGCCCCTCGATATAATCTACATCCGGTTTGTCCATCTGACCCAGAAACTGCCGGGCATAGGCCGAGAGCGACTCCACATACCGACGCTGCCCTTCGGCATAAATGGTATCGAAGGCCAAAGAAGATTTACCCGATCCCGAAAGCCCCGTCAAGACCACCAGCTGGTCTCTAGGGATCTCCAGGTCGATGTTTTTCAAGTTATGCTCACGGGCGCCCTTGATCTTAATACTGTTACTGGACATTACGACCTCCGTAAAAAATGACTAATCTTATTGTAAACGAACGTATGTTTGTTGTCAACGTTAAACTGATACGCCGAACTAACCGGATCAAGGTTAAAGATCGTCCTAAATCCAAAGCTCTGGTATGGTTTCATCAATATGAACAGTATACAGGCACTAGTATATAACATTTTTCCCGGAAGAGCCATCGGAATAAAAAAATTCATCCGGCTGAATTTGCACAGTGGTTAAAAAGACTGAAATCTCATTTTTTCATGGAACAAGTTTCTCTCAACCGGTAGGAAACTCATGGTGGAAAACGAGAAGATCGGGCGGTTGGTAACGGCCCATTTCAATTCCCGGGAGGAGTTCGGAGAAAACTATATCATCGGCCGCAGGTTCTGGGCTGAAAACTCCAAACAGGAGGAGCAGCTCGCTGCGGAAGCTCAAACCGCGCGCAACCAATTGTTCTCACCCACCGGAGCTTGGAAACGAATCCCCTGGGAATGGGGGAAAGACACGGCTCAGTCCGATCGAGCCTCGGATATTCCGGGGAAAATCAAAAAGGGGTGAACTTCAAAACTGCAATTCACCCCTTTCCATTTACGCTTGATATTGAATCACCGATTGCTGTGATCTTATTCTTCGTGACGAATCGGGCCTTGATATTCTAAAGCACCGTGCCTTTTCCTCATGGCCGAGGGCGATACTTTTTTATATTGTTTATAAATCCGACTGAAGTAGTTGATCTCCTCGAATCCCGATTCCCGGGCAATCTCGGTAACTGTCATGGTGGTCGTTTTTAAAAGGAACTCCGCCCGGTTGATCCGTTTATGGTTTAAGAATTGGCTCAAGGTCTTTCCGGTCACCTCTTTAAAAAGGTGGCAGAAATAGTACGGACTCATATGAGCCATGCCGGCCAGCGTTTCGATATCGAGTTTTTTCGTGTAATTGTGAGATATAAACCGGAAGACATCCCTGAGGCGTTCCAGACTCCGAGAGCGGCGCTCATATTCCTTTGTACTCAACACCCTGGAGATCTTCTGCCGTATTAACACAGTCAAGATATGGTAGATAGCGGACTTGATGGCGAGTTCGTAAGCGATCTCTTGTTTCTTGAATTCGGTAACGATCTGCTGGATACAACTTTCTATCTCCCGGTCGGCTCCGATCCGATTATTGAAAAGAATCAAATTCCTGGTAATCGGGGCAATGTACTTGATCTCGCAACTGTCTGTAAAACTACTTTCCAGCAGGGAAATGTCGATGATAATGCAATAGTATAACGCGCCCTCGGTAAGGGTGTATCCGGCATGCAATTCGTTGCTGTTGATCACCAGTAATTCTCCGGCCTTAACGGGAACAGGGTTGGAGTTGCATTCAACCACCGCTGAACCCTCAATAAAACAGAGCAATTCAAGCTGTTCGTGCCAATGGGCATGAAACATCTGTACCGCCGGTTGACATTCGCAAGGAAACACCCGAATCGGAAAGTCTTTGTTGGGCATATTCATGGTCTCATGCAGCGTATAATCATGGCCGGGGCTCGCCTTGGGCATTAAGATCCTCTCCTTTACCGCAATCTAGTGCTAATTTATAACAAGTCAATGCATTGAATTTTCTGGAAAATACTTTTATATTGATTATAAACCGGCTGGTTCAATAACAAAATAGGTTGATATAAAAAGGAGGATGAATGATGAAGCTTGGCTTTTTAAGCGGCTGTCTGAACAATGTGCCCCTGGAACAATTAGTGAAGTTCGCCTCCCAAACCGGGTTTACGGCGCTGGAACTATCGGCCTGGCCGATTGTGAACACCCGGGATTACTCGGGGAGCACGATTGATGTTGCCCATCTGACCCCCGTCAAGGCGGATGAGTTGAAAACGCTATTCAGAGAACACAATCTGGCCATCTCCTCTTTGGCGTATTATGAG
>DASVMB010000075.1:0-3441 GCA_036384575.1 Bacillota bacterium | reverse complement strand
ATACCCGGGTCAAGCTCTTGGCCTTCGAGAATATTCCCTATCCGCCGGAGATTCGGCCCCGGATCGCCGAATTGTTTGACCCCGAAACCGGAAGAGTCGACCGGATCTGCCGCATGAATTTCGTGATCGGGGAGTTATTTGCCTCCGCCGCCCTGCAGATCGTGGCCAAGGCCGGACTGGAAGCGGAGGAGGTTGACCTCATTGGTTCTCATGGCCAAACCATCTATCATCTGCCGGAATTTCACAAAGGGGACGGGATCGGGACCGGATCGACCCTGCAGATTGGAGAACCGGCGGTGATTGCCGAACGGACCGGGATCATAACCGTGGCCGACTTCCGGGTCGGGGATGTTGCCGCCGGAGGTCAGGGCGCGCCGCTGGTGGCTTATGCCGACCATGTATTGTTCGGTCTCACCCCGAAAGTAAGAATCATTCAAAATATCGGCGGTATTGGCAATCTCACTTTGGTGGGTGGCCAGATCATTCAAAGCCAGGTAATGGCCTTTGACACCGGCCCCGGAAATATGATCCTTGATGAACTGGCTGGAATCATTACCGATGGCAGGGAGCATTTTGACAGGGACGGGAAGCTTGCCGGGGCTGGAAAAGTGAATCAGTCCCTGCTTGCAAAGCTACTCAACCATTCCTATTTTATGAAGACTCCACCCAAAACCACCGGCCGCGAAGAGTTCGGCACGGGATACGTCCGGGATCTTTACCAAAAGGCCCGGGGACTTGGAATATGTGACGAGGATTTGATGGCGACCGCCACAGCCTTTACGGTTGAATCCATCGCTTATCATTATGAAAAATATATATTCCCTCATCACAGGGTGGATGAAGTGATCGTAGGGGGCGGCGGTGTCTACAATCCCACCTTAATGGAAATGCTGCGGCGACGTCTGGCACCGGTTCCGCTCCTGTGCCACGAAGATTTCGGAATCGTTAGCGACGCCAAGGAAGCAATTGCCTTCGCCATACTCGCCAATGAAACGGTCTGCGGTAATCCTTCCAATGTCCCGTCTGCTACCGGAGCGACCAAGGAAGCGGTGCTGGGGAAGATTGTGCTATAGGCAACAGGCATGAGGCAACAGGCAACAGTATTTATGTCGATTATTTTAGTCCAAAGTCCTTACCTATTGCCCGTTGCCTAGTCCCTGTTGCCTCGTACTTGTTGGGCAAGACGTTTCACTCCCATTTAAAAAACCGGACTGCCAGAACCATCACCACAATCAGCCAGCCACCCAGCACCGCCAGATCGGTGCCCAACCCGTAAGCGGAGGGTAAGCCCACCATCACTTTTCTCAACAAATCCCCGAGGTATGTCAGGGGGATGGCGTTAACCATCGGCCTTAAAAAACCCGGCATCGTCTCTAAGGGGAAGAAGATCCCCGAAAGGAACATCATCGGGAATTGAACCACCTGGATTAGACCCGAGGCGCTCTCTTCAGTCTTGGTGAAGCTGACCAGGAAATAGCCGAGGGTGATAAAGACTGATGCGCCTAGAATCACAGCCCCCAGTACCGCCAGAAGATTGCCGGTGATCGTGACTCTAAAGGCCAAGAATCCCAGGGCAACGATAACAATCGTCTGAATGATGGCCATGCCCAACCGGACGATAATCTCGCTTGCCAGCATCATACTCCGGGGTAACGGAGTCGCGCCGAGCCTGCGGATGATCTTGCGCTCCCGTAGGCTAACGAAGTTCAAAGCCCCAAAGAGCCCCAATTGCATCAAAGCCATGGCCAAGATACCCGGCAAGAGGTAATCGATATTCTTCAACTGGGTCACTGTGGCTTTGATCGGTTGGGCCGACAGTAATCTGGGGGCTCCGGTCATTTTCCGTTCCAGCTCCGCCAGGATCTCCCGGACTGCAGCGATCAAAGCTTGAGTAGTTGCGGCTTTACTCGGATCGAAATAAACCGGAATCGTAAGTGGTGCAATGGTCCGCCCACTCCCAGCCGAGTGCCGCGGAACTACCACAACCAAAAACCGTTTGCCCCGCCCCAGCGCCTGTAGTTCCTTGACCCGGGTTCCCTGATGCAGCTCGAAAATGGGCACCGCCCGGAAGGCGTTTTGAATGGTCTTGCCCAAAGGGTCTGATCCTCGACGACCAGACCGATTCCATAACGGGTAGTGGCTTGATCCTTGCCGAAAATGGCACCGAAAAGCAAGATGAATAGGAGCGGAAAGGCCAAAAACCAGAAGATGGACATCCGGTCGCGAACGATATCTTTCACATTGGCCGTGACCAACTGCCAAAAGCCTTTCATTCGCGCAACCTCCTTCCGGTCAGTTCCAGAAAGACATCTTCCAGAGTGGCGGTACGTATGGTCAAACCGTTCATAGGGATCCCTGCTGTCTCCGAATAATGAAGCAAGGCAGCGATGGTGACGGGGACCTCCGTGGTATATAAAATCGCATTTTCTTCCTCGTATTTGACCCGTTTCACCCCGGGAAGCCGGTTTAAGGATTCGCCGGCAGCCGACCGTTCCAGGTTAAACTCGATGGCTTTCTCCGGAAAATGATGGTTAATCAAATCTGCCGGGCTGTCCAGAGCAATAATCTTCCCCCGGTCCACAACGGCCACCCGGTCGCAGAGTTTTTCCGCCTCGTCCATGTAATGAGTTGTCAGAAATACGGTTTTTCTCCGTTGTTTCATTTGCCTGATTACCTCCCACAGCGCCCGGCGGGCCTGGGGGTCCAGTCCGGTGGTGGGTTCATCCAAGAAGATTGCGTCCCCGTTGCCGATCAGCGCCAGAGCGACGCTTAATCTTTGTAATTGACCCCCGCTTAATTTGATTGTTTGGGTATTCGCCTTTTCTCCCAGTCCGACCAGATCAATCGCCTCGCCGACCGGTAACGGTTGGGGATAAAAGTCGGCGTAAAGTCGAATGGTCTCGACCACTGTGAGCCGGGGAAACATTGCCGCTGTCTGGAGTTGCACCCCGATTCGCGACTTGACGTCAAGCGGCTCGCGGGCCGGATCAAAACCCATTACTAGGATATCCCCCGAATCCCTGGGGGTTAGCCCGACGATCATTTCCACGGTGGTGGTCTTTCCGGCCCCGTTTGGGCCGAGCATCCCAAAGACCTCTCCGGGGTGGACTGTGAAGGATATTCCGTCTACCGCCCTGACCCGGCCATAAAATTTTTTTAGTTCCGTAACCCGGATGGTTTCCAAAGGTTTGTTTCCGCCTTTCTGTTCCGGTTAACCGATAAATCGTTGTTTTCGACTGATTTTCCGGTTTTATAATTCGATGTTCGGGTAAAATCTCCTGGAATACTCTATTCATCTCCCGGGTCGGGCTTAATTATTTGGCAACAGTGGCGGGGACGGTTAATCGAGGCGAATAATATGTCATGGTTTTGATGATTGCGGTCTTTGGAGATTTTAAGCAGGAGATGGATGTCAATTTGTAGAAATTTAGTATTTTAGCA
>DASVMB010000074.1:0-5461 GCA_036384575.1 Bacillota bacterium | reverse complement strand
TTCGGATCGGGATTTAACATCTTATCCAGTGCATAGATGGCAAAAACATACCGGTGTTTGCCCCCAACAATCGGATTGGGGCCTAAATACTCATTTTTCCTGAAACTATTTTTACCCTGAATGGTACCATCTGAAAAGGTTCTTTGATGAGGAACGCCTTCCTGTAATTCTTGCTTCAGAGCCGGTATATTATAGACCACCCAATGGGTAAAGATAAAGCCAAAAGGTATATCAAGGTCATCCGCAATCAAAGCAAAACTCTTGGTTCCCGCAGGCGAATCCACCCAATGTAACGGCGGGGAAATATTTTGACCCTTGCGGGTGCTGCTGTAACGCTCAGGAATATCTCCTCCATCTTGAAAAGCTTTGCTGGATAACTGAAAATGTTCCATTTGATTACTTCCTCTCCCTTCACCTCAAAATAACCTCACTAACCTTTATTCCCGGATGATGGCTCCGCTTTTGATTTTGAGTGACGTTTTTATATTGAATGGCTTCATTTGGGCACCATTCCAGACAAGCAAAACAGGATTCACAATTATGATGCCAAGTTGGTTTATTCGCTTCAATTTTGATATTTTGACGCGGGCATATTCTGATACAGGTTTGACAGAGACCGCATTTTTCATCAATCAGGAAATCCCGGTCGGCTGTTTTAAAAGTGGCAATCGCCATCTTATAGAGTAAATCCCCTATAAAGCCGGCAACCCGGGAACTGGTTTCGGATCGATGTTTGCGATTGTTTTTAATGACTTCAATAATCTCGGGGAGTCTTTCCCTGGAAGTAAGCGGTTGTTTCCCGGCAATACGACTCATAGACTTGATTAAAAAGTCTTCCTTGCTAAGCGGGGTATGATTCGCTTCTTTCACAGCAAATCCGGCATCCAGGTCCCCACCCCTTTTACGCAGCAATCTTCTGAGCTGAATCAATGTGTTTGCCGGTGTTCCACCTCCGGTAGCCACTGCGAAAACATAATTGTTCTTATCCAATTTTAATTTTCTCACAAAATCAGCGACAATCCTGGGCATACCATAGGCGTATACCGGAAAAACCAAACCAATCTTTGGCACAGCCATATCAATCTCCCCCGCCATCACGCCAGGAATTGAAACCAATTCGGCTTCACCAATTCCGGCGGCGATACTTCGGGCAACCGCTAAAGAATTACCTGTGGCGGAAAAATAGAAAATTTTCGTTTGCAAATTTAGACCTCCAGGTATTTTGTCTATTTCATAGGATTCTTTCATTGGCCACCACTCCTTACGACGATTCCCGATTCTGCTTGACAACCCAAGCCTGAAATAATATACTTTTAGTATATCGCGATTACATTATGGATATATAATACACAATGTGTATACTTTCTGTCAAGTCAAAGGAGATAAATATCTATGAATCAACTATCCCGGAGAGAAAAGGAAAAGATGGCCAGAGAGGCGGATATCATCAATGCCGCAGAAAAAATATTTTGCCTGAAGGGTTTTAATGAGGCTTCCCTGGAAGAGATAGCCGGGGAAGCTCAGTTTACTCGAAGAACCCTTTACCAATATTTTGTGAATAAAGAAGATTTATTTTTCGCCGTGGTTTTGAAGGGATTTAGACAGATGCTGGCCTATACCGAATCCCTGATTACCAAGGAACTTAGCGGATTTGACAAGCTTTATCGTATGGGTTTAGGGTACTACCGGTATTATAAAGATTTTCCCGAAATGCTTAGTTTGTTTAACTATATCGGTTATATCAACAAGAACCCGCAAAGCAGCCCTTACTATCAAAAATGGCGGACATTTGACAATGTAATGTTTACAAAACTTGCGGGAATTATTGATGAAGGAAAAGCCGACAGGAGTATACGGACGGATTTGGACTCCCAAAAGGCTGCATATACCTTAACCTTTACCTTGACCGGATTCTTTTGCCAACTTTCATTGACCGGTCCGACATTCACGGCTCATTTTGCGCTGGACCAAGAGCAATTTGTGTTATCTTCACTTAATCTACTGTTTGACGCCTTTCACGCCCGGGTCAACCCATTGAAATAATTGGTCCTTTTCCGGCTTATTCTTTCGGATAACCTGGCGCCGGCAATTGTCGGCAATCACTTCAGAATGTTGTAATCAAAACCTCCTTAGGTGAAATTCGTGGCATGAAACCGCGCCCGGGAATCGGTGTCACCGGCGGGCATGGTTCAAACCGTTCCATCGTCTTTTTTAGTTCTTGAGCGCACGTGCGCGTTGCCGCTCCATGCATTTTCCACCCTATATCAGGCCAGTGACTCCCCGGCTGAAATCAATTACCTCTTAGCGATAAGGCTCAGCATCTTTCGGTTGACGAGTTCCAATCTTCGACTTTCCATAATCTGCGGCTTCTCCTACTTTGGCAGAAAGGTTTCTGCCCGCTAGACAAACATAACTGCAACTGCCGCATTTCATGCATCTTTCCGGGTGATATTTCAAGGTGGCCTCGATATGCCCGGCAGAAACTAATTCCGCGATTTTATTCACGCTTAATTCAGCCGGGCAATGCTCCACGCATAAACCGCAATGTGAACAGAACGGCGACTCTTTGTAACGCGGAAAATCAGCCATAGCGATGAAGTTAGTCAGTTCTCCCACAACTTCTCCCTCTTCCGCCAAATGGGATTGCATCGCCCCGCCGCCGCAAAAAAACATATTACTGTTTAAATTAAGTCGTTCAAGAATCGTAGCTACTCTTTCTCCCAGGTTAACTTTTACCACCCGGCCTACTTTGGTTTTAAGGTTAGCGACAGTCAGGTATCGAGTCTCAGCTTGACGGTTCAAATAGACTGCCTCGTAGATTGCATATATTGTCTGGATATTGAGTACCAATATCCCTTTTTTGGCCGGGACTTCATCGGTGGCCAGTTCCTTTTGTAAAACTTTACCGATTAAAAGCTTTTCAGCCCCGGCAGGGTAGGTATCGGGTACTTTGATAATTTCGGTATTTTTGAAGGATTGCAGACCACCCTGATCTTTAACTGCCAAAATAACCTTTTTAAAAGAAATGTACCGGCAAATCGCCTCGATACCTTTCCCGATTTCATCAGGGAATCTTCGAATCAACCATTGATCATGGAGGAGCCCGGGGTCGCATTCTACCCCGTTGATGATGAAGTATTTATCGGAAACACCGGCATCCATGACTGATCTTATTTTCTTATCGGTGGGAAAGGCTGCTCCTCCAAAGCCGAATACTCCGCTAGTTTGTATCCGGTTCAAAATTTCTTGGGGTGAAGGTAGTTCAATGTTTTCCGGGCTAGAGGAACCTAGCCCTGTCAAATCCAGAAAATCGATTTTCCCTTCGTTATAAGGCGTCAATTTCTTGATTTTTAACGGACGCGTAAAACCAAAACCGTTGATGATTGGCGATTTCACCCCATAAATGTACCAAGCCAGATCGGCAAGCAGGAATGTCAGCGCCATCACAGCGACCGAGTTGGTGAAGCATAAGGGCAAAAAACCGACTAAAAACCCGCCGATTAACCCGGCCGAAGGTACTGAAGTCGTGGTTACGGGATCAGTCACGACCAGAGAACCCCAGAAAATAATCCCATACGAAATAAACGTTGCGACAGATAACTGTTGATGCAACAGAAGCGATAGAGCCATACCCGCCATCAATCCAATGGCGGCAAAAGGCCGAAATAACACGAAGGGTAACGAGAGCACCAGCGCAATCCAGAGCCACGATGAACCAGCCCATAACGGGAGGTTCAGTTTAAAGACGAGGCTCAAAAACAATACACCCACAATTGCCGGGTTAACAATGTTTTTCCCGGTCCCACCCCAGACATGTTTACCGAAGATCAAGGCGATTGTTATTCCTAAAAGCCTGCCCCAGAGCGGAACCCCGGGAGTCAATACCTGCAAAATACCGGCTGTCACCACAGCCGAGACTGCGCAGACCGGGCGCTTAAAACGAATGTAATTAGCCGCTACATCGACAAATAGGGCAGTTATCAATACCAATATATAACTGAGAATTTCGGCTGAAGAATGAATCCACGATGGAAGCAGATACAACAAAGTGACTCCGAAAACCCCGGCCATGATATGTTCGTTGGATAGACGGGTCTTTCTTATAACGGGAAAAGTCCTCATCGCACACCTGCAAAAAAAGCATGGAGTTTATGGATTCCCGAACCAAAGAGCATCATCGGACAACCAACGGCGGTTTCGATCCCTAATTTCCGGCATTCATCCAGAGCGGCCTGGTCTACGTTTTTCTTACTCTGAAACAATATCCTCTGAATATCGTATTTCTTGAGCTCCGGAATCAATTTACGGGTGCTCTCTTGATTGGTGAGTACATAGGCAAATGAAGGTATTTTCGGCAATTCGCTGAAATCCCGGTATACTTTGATGTCGAAATTAGCATTAGAGCGATTATTGATTGGATACACCTTGATACCGTGATTTGTTAATGTTTGAAATACACTTTTGCAAAAACTTTCATATTTGCCGGAATAACCGATGAAAAGAATTTCCCTGCCGTCAAAAAAAACCTTACTAAGTTTCTCCATATTTCATTTCTCCCTTAATAGTTATTTTTGATCATTCTACCCCAATAAACTGTTCATATCCACCCATTGGAATAAATGGTCTCTTTCCGACTCGTTCTTCTCGGACAACCTAGCGCCGGCAATTATAGGCAACCACTTCAGTATGTCGTCACGACTTTGATTAGTCTTCCTGCAATATATATCCAAATACATATCTGCAAAGCCATTAGGGGAATATAGCTTATAAAGCATATACGTCCGGCACAGATCAGCTTCAGGACTCCCTGATGTTGCATCGATCCAATCGATGATAATCATTCCATTATCCGTCATCATCAAATTTTGAAGATGAAAATCGCCATGACACAAACGATCGCCTATATCAAAACTGTTTAATATGACCTGCAATTTCTCTTTTTGGAGATTATTTAACGATGACGAATCAGATATGCGTCGTGTTAACCTGTCTTTCATCGAGGGAAATCCAAATGCATTGATACTATTAATTTTTATTTGTAAATCGATGATTGAATCGATATAGACGGAAACATTGTTCAAATCATTCAATACAATCCGCTCCATGGACGCGCCTTCAACCAGATCCATTACGATTGCCATTTTATTCTCAAATTGAATGACTTCGTAAATCTTTGGTACCGGTAGCCCGGTCTCCTCAACCATGGAATGGATTGCCGCTTCACAAAAGGCTTCGGATTTTGGACAATGCTCTTTAAATACTTTAATTGCTTTTCTATCTACAGAGTAGACTCCCGCTTGAGCTCCGCTTCCAATTAACTTATCAATTCTTTTTATGTTCATGAACCCTCCACTAAAAAATACTAACTTTGTTTGTTCCGCCCGAAGATTTCCGGTTTGAATCCCGGGGCGATATAACGGTTATTATTTTTGGAAAGATTCAATTCAAAAAACTTTTGGAA
>DASVMB010000073.1:0-19617 GCA_036384575.1 Bacillota bacterium | reverse complement strand
ACCGGAGGAACCGGGTTGAATCCGGACGGGTTTACCCTCTTTGAAGTCATTGTGGCTTTAATGGTCTTGACCCTGGCGATCTCGGCTTTATTAGGGTCCTTCCGGCAGTTGGTCTATACCGAGGAACAGTTACGCGGAAGGGTTACGGCGCTGATTATCGGCAGGGGAAAGCTTGCCGAACTGGAACAAGGTAGCGAGAAGGGATCTTCCGGAGTTTTTGCTGTTCCTTACTCCCGCTTTAGTTGGTCTTGCCGGGAGGAAACCGCGGCAGACGGTGGGAGCCGACTGATTCTTACGCTGAAATGGAGGAATCAGAATGGTTTGTCCCAGGAAGAGTCATTCAGTGGTTATCGGGCCGCAGACTGAAACGGGGTTAACCTCAGGGTCATCAAGCGCCGTTCCGATAAGCGGCAGAGGTCAATCGGGATTCACCCTGCCCGAAGTGATCCTGGCCATCAGTTTTACTGCGATTCTTCTTGGGGTTCTGGCCCAATTGCTCTTCGGCGGGATGAGGATTTGGGAGAGGATAGGCCGCGGGTACGAACGCCAACACCAGCTGTTATTGATCGATCGCTGGCTCCGAAACGATCTTGGCGCTCTAATTACCGGGCAATATCTGCCGGAGGCGGCAATCCAAGGTGACCAGTCCAAATTGGAGTTTTGGAGCCGCTCATCCTCCGGGGTGGTCAAGGTACAATACAATTTTGATTCAGCCAGCGGAACAGTTAACCGGGCCACCGGTTTTTGGGGCGAAAATGCTGTGGAACAACCGGTCTTGAAAACAGTTTCGGAATGGCATTTTGAATATTTCGATCCGGTCTCCGAAAACTGGCTTTTAAGCTGGGATCCACAACAATCGTACCGGATCCCGGCACTTATCGGGGTGACCGTGAAGACCCGGGATTTTGATCTGGGGCGACTGGTTTTTCCGATCCCCGGGGCGGTCAGCCATGAGTAGGGATGGCCAAGAGGGATCGACATTGTTTATGATCACCTGCATCTGCGGTGTATTGGGGCTAATCGCCACCTTCTTATTCTACCGCTCCGAGGTGGAATGGGCTCTTGTCTCCCAGCAGCAACAGATGGAAAGATGCCGGGCATTGGGTTTGGCGATCCTTCGCAGCGAGCTGGAGCTTCTTGCCGCTGACGATTCCCCGGCCGACAGCCCGCAAGACTCCTGGTATCACGGTGGTCGAACGATTACGGAACAGAATGGCTTTCAGATTTCCGTCCTGATCGAGGATGAGGGGTCCAAACCCAACTTGAACACGCTTGATCAAAAGGATTTGGGCCTGCTTACCGCCGGTCAATCCGAGACGGAGATATCCTTCGATCCGCTTTTGGATTGGCGCGATGGAGATGACCAACCCCGTCCCTCCGGGGCGGAACGCGATTTTTACCAAGGTTTGGCGAAACCTTACCAAACCCGGAACGGTTTTTTCTCTACGGTGGAAGAGTTGAATCAGGTTAAGGGCGGTGCCGCACTTTACGATCTGCTTGCCGATAGAGTTACCGTCCACGGACTGCTGAATCCCAACGCCATTCGGCCGGAAACCTTCGGGGAACTTTTGAGTTCGGTAGGTTTTACACCCGATGAGGTCGTGACGATGACAGGCAGTTTTAGACATTACCGTGCAACGAAAGATCCAAACACCGGTCAGTTGCAACGTTTCACCAATATTGACGACTTCCTGAAGTTGGATGGGATCCTAATCCCCACCCGAGACCGGCTCCGGCCGTTCTTTCGGTTTAGCGGTGGTTCCAATCTGAACTTCATGACCAGGGAAGGGATAGCCGTCCTGTTGAACCAGGCCGGAATAGGGCCGGAATTGGCCGCCGCTCTGGCAGCCCGAATTAGCCAGCAACCCTTTGCGAACCAAAATGAAATCGAAAACTATTTTCTCAATCAAAATCAGCATTTCATAAGTTCCGACTATTTTAGCTGTATCTCTACACTGATCCGTTATCGGGTTTGGATATCCAAGGGGAGTGTCAGGTATTATCTGGATACGATTCAGGAACGAGCTCGGGCAAGTGACCTGGCAAGCTGGACAATCAGGTCCCTGGCTTGGTATGAGCGGAGCGGCTCCTCTACCGGCAATGATCCGGAACTCCCCCAGCCTCCACCGGCAGAAATAGAGAACCCCCCGGCCGAGGGAGAATCACCACCATCCGAATAAACTGCGACGAATCCTGATTTGGCGGTTCGGAGCCGGCCCTTGACGAGAAGGCGCTTTGCCAGACTTTTGGGTTAGGCACGTCCGGACGGGGCTTAAGAAAAATCCGATGTGGAGGCAAGGGAATGGGGTTAGGTGTTCCGCAACTCTGGTGGCTTCAGATAATATTCGGACTCGTCTGCGGCAGTTTTTTAAATGTAGTCATTCATCGTTTGCCACGGCATGAGTCACTTTGCTGGCCGCCGTCTCATTGCCCGAATTGCAGCCATGGCCTATCTTGGCTGGATCTGGTTCCAGTCCTGAGTTATTGCTGGCTTCGGGGGCGTTGCCGTTATTGCGGAGTCAGGATCAAAGTCCGCTATCCTTTGGTAGAATTGCTCACTGCCGGACTAACCCTGCTCTGGGGATTAAGGTACCCGGTGGACGTCGGCGGGATTGCGATCTTGATTCTATTATACACTTTGGTGGCCATCGCCTTTATCGACCTGGAACAGATGATTGTCCCCGATGGGCTGACGATTCCTTTATTGCTGTTAGGATTGGCAGTTCGTTTCTGGCAAGGTCAATGGTTTTTGGGACTCTCCGGAATACTGGCCGGTTTTGGGATACTTTGGCTCATCCGGCTGATCGAGCCCGCGGGTATGGGCTGGGGAGATATCAAAATGCTGGCGATGATCGGCGCCTTTTGCGACTGGCGTAGCGTGATCGGAGTACTATTTTTGGGGAGTTTTTTAGGCTTCGCGATCCTCCTCCCGTTCAAGCTGGCGCAGAAGATTAGGCCGCGCCAACCGGTGCCCTTCGGTCCATTCTTAGCCGGAGCGGCGTGGGTGGTTTTTTTGGTGATTTAGGCGTGAGGCATGAGGCATGAGTAGCGCGCCCCGTGGGGCGCGAGGCAACAGGCGAAAGGCAAAAGGTGTGAAGCATTAGGCATGAGAAGAGCAAGAGGTGGTTTGGGTTCTATTTCACCCTTTACCCTTTAATCTCAAGCCGGAGGTGAAACATGAGGACGGCAATCGTGATTGAACCTGGCCCCGAGGTATTGGCCGTAGCGGAACTTAGGTCACGACAGAGCGGCATCGAGCTATGCAGGCATTTTGTCCGGCCGCTGCCTTCCACGGGATTGGACAGCGAATGGCTGCGACAAACCTGGGAAACCGAGCGACCGGGGGGTAATCGTGTCATCTGTCTCATCCCGACCCATCTTGTACATTATCATACTGTTGTGGTTCCGGTGCTTCCGGATGAACAGCTGGAAGCCGCGGTTCGGCTGGAGTTGGAGAACGGGTCCGATCTCCACGGCCTTCATCAGATAAAACCGTTATATCATCGCCTCAGGGACCGAATGTATCATGTTCGGGCGGCGGTTATTCCGGATCAGTCCCTTACGGAACTCTTTGAATTACTGGAGCGGGCCGGTTTGACGATTCTCTGGTCGGGACTTCGAAATTGGGGGAATGAGAATTTTCTCAACTTCCGGCGCGACTTCTTTACTGAGTCTGCGGCCAGTGTTGCATTTCTGGATATCACTCCGGAACAGACGGAGCTTGGAGTGATTCAAAATGAACGGTTGGTTTACTGCCGCAGTTTTATGCCGGGAGCCCGAAAATTAAGGACCGCTTTTGAAGCTGCTTCGATCAGTCCGGAAGTTTCTGAAAGCGATCCGGCCCAGCCGGTGTTGAACGATTTTTGGGAGCAATTTCAGTTGTCTCATGCCGCCTATCAGGGGTTAAGCGGTTTGACTCTGCCGGAGCCTTTATGGTTATTGGGTGAGACCGATGAGTTTTCAAAGCCGCTGCAAGATTCCGCAGCCGGTGCCGGGGTTCGCCTGCGACTCCCCGATGAAATCCGGGATGTTTCGCGGGCAGCCAGTTCTAGCTCAGGGCATGCTGCGAATGATTCCCGGATTCACGGAGCATTGAACCGTAAATTTACTTCCCGCTTAGCGCCGCTTTTGGGATTGGGCCTTGAAGTTTTAGGCTTTTATCACCATGAAAGCCGTTATATCTACAGTGCCCGTCAGCAACAGATTCGCAATCAAAAGGGAAAATGGCGCTCCATCGCATTGGCGGGAGTCGCCGCCTGTTTGCTCTTGATTGGTTTAGGCCTGAAGTTTCAGGCAGGGGTTGAAAAAGAGGTTAAGATTGGGCGTTGGCTCGGGGAACAAAGCCAGTATCTGCAAAGGCTAAAGAGAACCGAGAATCAGACCGGAGTTGCGCTAGGACGGATGCGGAACCTTGAGGCCTGGCTGGAAGATCAAGGGCAGGAATTAGCGTGGCTTCGAACTCTCCAGGATAATCTGCCCGAAGGAACGGTTGTCACCGATCTCACCATTGAGGACGGAGTCGTGAAGGAGCTGGCCTTGACCGCCCCGGCGGCAAGTCTGGTATTGAAACAACTGCGCCAAGTTCCGGAGCTTGCAGGGTTGATGCTGAAAGGGACGATTATGACAAGCAACCGGGGAGAGGTTTTTCATCTTCAGGGACCGGTGGCCGGCTCCCCTAAAGATACCGTTACCCAGAAAACACCGGTTCAAAAAGATAAGGAGACTCATGACTGATCGCGAAAAAAAATTGCTGCTCCTGGTGGGAGTGGTGATCCTTGCCGGACTGAGCTTTAATTATTTCAGCGGCGGTGCAAAAAATGTCGGTGTGATCGGTAATGCCCTGAATGAGAAAGAGGCTGAACGGCTACTGAGTTCATCCGGGGTAATCATAGCCCGGAATCGGGCGGCCACTGCAGCCCTGGCCAAACTCGAAGCCAGATTTTACCCGGAAATATCCATTGACCGGGCACAACTTGATTTATTGCAGGAGGTGGAATCTATTGCCTCCCGGAGCGGCCTGGCGGTGGATAAAAAAAGTATTGCCCGTCTTCCGGACAGGTTGATTGAGGTCACTTTGGAAGGCCGCACCGGCTCCGCAGCACTCTTTCTTTTCATGGAAAGGCTCGGGGAAACACCGATTGCATTGAAGATCAAAAATTTAAGGATTCATAGTCTGCCGGAAGAACGGCAACTCGAGTATGAGATCGGGATCATCAGTCTACTGCGTTAGTCATGAACGATACTGAAATGAAAGTCGGTTGAAGGAAGCAATGAAGCAGATACGAATCGCGCTTGCCACCAAGTATTGGCTGGGCATCTTCGCAGTCAGCGGGGGGATATTTGTTTGGGGGTTAACATCCTGGATCGTCGCCCGGTTTTACCAGCCGAGTATGCCTGTCCAGACACAGGTGGGGAAATACTCCTACCGACTGCCGGAGACTGATCATCAGGGCCGAACCGATTCCCTCCCCGGGGACCGGCTTTTTTTCGGGGGAGCCGTTAGCCAAAATCCCGTACCGGCTGAAACCGGCATCTCCTTTCATTCCAGTTTAATCCTGTGGGGAACGATTGCAGGCGAGACCGCTGTAGTGGGGCTTGATCCCAATTCCAATACGGCCACGCAGTTAGTCCGGGTGGGGGAAGTTTTTGCCGGAGAAAAGATTATCACCATCGGTTCCAATTATATCGTGGTGAAGAACCAGACCGGAACGGGGAGAGTGAATCTGTAAACTGCGAATGGAGTTATTTGTTGCTTAAAGTATTTTGAGTATCAGGACCTAAGGCCGCCTCAAACTTCTCTTGAGCGGCCTTTTTGTCCGCTTCATCATAGATCAGCCTCGGAGTGGCCAAGATCACGAATTCATCCTGAACATCCCTGTAAGTAGTGGTTCGAAAGAGGAATCCCAAGAGCGGGATATCACCCAGGATCGGAATTTTAGAAATGATCTTTTCACGGTTGGTGGACTTCAATCCGCCCAAGACCAAAGTTTCCTGGTCCTGCATCCGAACCGTGGCCGCAACGGTACGCTCGTTGGTTGTGCCGATGATTCCTGTGGTAGCAGCGGTTCCGGTTAACCCGCCCGGATCAAACGTGCTAAAGGTAGGCTTGATCTCCAGCGTGATCTGGCCATTGGCCGAGACCCACGGAGTCATCGTGATGAACAAGCCGGAGTCGAAATTAACCTGGCGACTGGTTGGCGTGGTGCTGGTTCCGGTCCCGATGTTTTCAACAATATTGTAACTGACCTTTTTAGATACGTTGAAATTGGTCGGATAACCGTTTAGTGTGTAGATCGTCGGGTTTTGAAGTACTTTAGCCTTGTTTTGAGAGATTAAAAGGTTGATACTTGAGAGGATTGAACTACTATCCATCACTCCGGTGACGATCTTTCCGGTACCGGGAGTCAGGGAGACACCTCCCGTACCTGTAAGTATCGATGCGGTGCCGGGATCCCAAGTAACCGTATCGGAAGCGGAGATCGAGACCACCAGGATATCAAAGACGATCATCGGGTTGACTTGATCGATTTTATCGATGTATTGCTTAACCTGGTTAATCAGGTTTTGGGGTCCGGTCACCGAGACAGCATTCATCTCTTTAATTACAATAATATCCGTTTTGGAAATCGATGAGGGCAGATATTTCAGTATATCTTCCGCCTTGAGGTATTTGATCCGGATCACTTCCGTCTGATCCTCGATGGAGGCCACATCCATCTGAGCCAGGTATTCGCTGAACTTGCTGTGAAGCTCCGTGGTTCCGGTTACGACCAGGGCGTTTTTATCCTGGAGTGGCACAATATTTTGCCTGGGGAAGATGGCCGGCAGAGTACTTAAGATCTGATCCGCCTTGAGGTACCGAACGGGGTAAACCTTGACCGTTTGGAAGTCGGAATTTTCGGGACGGGGATATAAGCTATCCGCGATGATATATGTTTGATCAATCACCGTACAAGAATAAGCCGTACCCTGAAGTAGAAAACCCAGGGTTTGAGAGAGGTTCATTCCTTTGAGGCGGAGATTATTGACATTCCAATTCACTTGGGGCATGATAACAATGTTCAGATCGGCCTTCCGGGCTATCTCACCTAAGATGGTGGTCAACGGGGATGCCTGAGTAACCGTGATGTCAAAGAGTTGCTTTTCCGGATCATAACTTATCTGAAGGTTGGGATTCTGACCGGTATTGGGTTTTATATAGTAACTGCCGTATTGGCGTTCCACCACCCACCCTTGAGGTTCAAGCAAGGCGTTCAAAGCTTGGGACAAGGGAACGTTTTGAAAATGACCGCTCGCTGTTCCCCGGATCTCCCGGGCAAGAATGATATTGACTCCCGTCTGACGGCTGATCTCCGTGGTCAGGGCGGTGACATCGACATTGTCGGCATCTACCGATAATAGGTTATCTTTAAATCTTACCCGGAACGATCCGGCTTTACGGGAGATTCTCCAGGAGTTATCGAGTTTGGTCAGTTCCAACCCGTTGCTGTCGGAGAGGATCGCCAGGGCTTCGGCGAGCGGCAGGTTTTGAATATAGATACTTACGTTACTATTGACACCGGGGTCGGCGACTACCGCCACTCCGGTTTTTTCGGTGATTGCCCGGGTTACCGCGCTTACGGGAATATTTTGGGCATCAATGGTAATTAGATTATTCTGATAATTAATTGTAAACGGGTATAACTCGGTGGCTTTTTTCCTGACATACGTTACTTTACCGATAGTTTCCCCGATACAGTTGGCTTTGGTCAAAATGGCCTGAATGCCATCGGTGAGAGGGGCGCGTTCCAGTTGAATATCGATTCGGTCTTGCAATTCGGGAGCGGGGACCAGGTTTACTCCGGTCTTTTGGGAGAGCGTTTCAAAGAGACGAAAAAGTTTAACCCGTTCGGCTTCGACAGTCAGTAACCCTGCGGCGGCATCATACTCCACCTTGAGAACCGAGGTATCAATCTGGGAGATATGATAAACTTTATTGTCGACAGTGTAGGTGAGTTGGTTGTTCTTGGCCAGGATCTCCAGGGCCTGACCAAAGGTGACCTTGCTAAGATGCAATGTAACGGTACCGGTGACATCATTATCAATCACAAAAGTGACCCCGGCTTGGGAAGCCAAAGCCCGAAGGATATCTTTGAGATCGGAATTTTTAAAATCCAGATCGATCAGTTTGCCGGAGGCGGCTTGAGCCATCTGCCCCAAAAGTAATGCAGCGAAAAGAATGAGGGGTAGAAGGGCTCGGGTTCGCCGTTGCTTTCCATATGCGTATCCATAGACCCGCTTGAAAATAAACATCAGTTGATCACCCATAATAGACTTTTAAGAATTAACTCATAACGGTAATATTTTCTTGCTATTTCTTTATTTTCCTCCTGACAACCTTGAATCCGGCAGAATAATAATTTGCCACCCGGATCCCAATAGATGACTGTCGCACATTTCAAGCCCGCAGCACATATCATATGGCAGATATCTGGAACGCTGGAGGGAATGGTATGGAATTCCGGTATGACTGCCCGCATCTGGGACCTTCACTGGGAACGACTCAATTTTATGGAGACCCGGACCTGATTTTTTTACGGGAGGATCTGGCGGATGAATTGGGCGCGATTGTGGCCTATCAGGAATGCGCCGCTGAGATTCGCGATCGCAGGATAAGCGAGCAGTTCCGGGAGATTGCTAAGGAAGAAGCCGGGCATTTTATCGGTTTGTTCCGGATGGTTGGCAGTTTGGATCCGGTTCAGGCGGAAGAACTTAAACAACAGGGTTTGGTGATGTTGGCCGGGTATGCGGAACCGACTATAGCCATGGGGCGGCCGTGTGCCGGTTGCGGGAATACCTCCGGGGATTATCGCGAGGCCAAAAAGAACACTGCCGGGGAACACCGGCGTTTTGAGAGCGATCTACGCGATCTGGATTGCTTACGGAAGGCGATCCGCGATGAACTCCATGCCATCAACGCTTACCAGAGGCAGATTCAGGCCACCAATAACCAAAGCATCCGGCAGTTGTTGACGGCGATCATGAATAAGGAAAAAGAGCACGCAGCCGAATTTACCAAGATCTTTCACGAAATGCAACACAAGGGGGAGTAAATTTCGCCGTCCCCAAGGCCGGACTGCGGTTCGGTATGTCAAATACGAACGAATGTCGGTTAGCGGATCAGATAGTAGTATGAACTGATCTGCTCTTCATCCCTGCTTCCAAGTTTCGAGGTCAATTCGGAAGAGAATTCCTGATTGGACCGTTCCATTCCCTCTCCGAGCACCTCTCGGCAAATCCGCCGGCTGGCCACAGTCTGCGGATGTTTTCCGACAAAATCGACGATGGCTTCAATCTGATTTTTTTTGTCCATTTGATACCACCCCCGGTCATTAATCTTTCCATGTGCCGGTTTTTTATGAACCCGGCTTTTTATATGCCCGATATGAAGCCAGTGGCTTTGAAAAAGCGAGCGGCTTTGAAAAGCCGATTTATCCGAAGCCAAGCCCCAATCTGCCCGGAAAGCTATCTCTCAATGCCCCTTGCCGGATAAATTATATGGTTCCGGGCAGGCTATTTTGGCAGTCAATCAATGGGGAAACTTGAAAGGGGTTTTGAGAGATGGCGGATTTAGGTAATCCCTTTGTGGGTAATATTCCGCGCCAGATTAGCCGGGAAGAACTGGCTCAAGCGCTCCGGGCCGATCTGGCCGGGGAATTGGAGGCAATCATCGGTTATGATGCCCATGTAATGGCGACTACGGATGAACGGGTAAAGCGGGTCTTGAGTTCAATCCGGGATGAAGAGAAGCAACATGTGGGGGAGTTACTCTCCATCATCCAGATTTTAGATCCCAAGGAATCGGAGTTCCTTAATAAAGGGAATCAGGAGGTCAACCAAATATTGGGGTCTAGAGTATAATTTTTCCGACTTATTCCATCCGGGGACCGGGCAAATCGAGTTCAGAATTGGGAGACGGTTCATCTGGAGCTGACCCGGCATCCGGTCCCTCGGCTTCGGTAGTTTCCTTCATCCTGGCGAAGAATTTTTCGAAGGCCTCGGCTTCACTGACCATTCCGATGATTTCGTACGTTGCTTTCTTGCCCGGAGCATAAATTTTCCGGGCTTGTTTTACCACTTTGGCTTTGGCTTTTTCCGGATCATCCGCCTCCACGATTACATCGATGCGGCGGTGGTTCTTGCCGCAGCATACCTTGACTGAAGCAGCGTAAAGCATGAATTTCCTCCTTGAATACAGTTGCCATGTCCTTTATTTTGCGGAAGGCCGCTCCAACCGGTTTCCGAAAATAAGGCGATACTGTCTTTCCGGGCGTCTGTTCGCAGATTGGCCTCCGGTACATTCTACGAAACAACGGGCGGATTTAGACTGACTAAACTATATACATCTTCTCGTACCCGGACGTTTTTCCTTCAGAAAGCTTTGTAAAACTCTTTTGGACAATTTGGTTCTGACTTTTGTTTAGGGAGATGAAAGGGCGCTGCCCTGTCTGGGGAAGAAATATTTAATACCGCAAGACTTTTTCAGTAATCACTCTGTATTGAAAAGCTCCAATTCTTCATAAGATTGGAGCTATTTCTTTTCACCGGTTTTATTATCGGAATGTATTCAATAATTTCGCTTAACTTTTGACCCGCTTAATTTCAACCTGGACTTCTTTATCCAATTTGCGACTCACCTCTCCAGTTAGCCGGTAGGTCGAAGCCACATTGATGCTTCCCCTCTCTCCGGGCAGGCCGGAAAGAGGGGGAAGCTCATAACCAACGAAATCTCAAGATTGTGAGGGGGTGAGTCGTTTTTATTTACCTTGTTATCTTCCATCCCTTTCTTCAGGCAGGCCGGAAAGAGGGGAAGAATGCGGAATGAGGTGTAGCGGCAAAATAGAGAGATTAAAAATGAATAAAGGATCTCTCGTAATCGTGTGGAAGATTTGATAGGAAATGGAGGGTAAAGAATGAGCCAATGCGTCTTGGAGCCGGGAAAGATATGCAACGGTTGCGGCAGCTGCAACATCTGTGATCTGGATGAAACCAAAGTCTGCGATAACTGTTGCCGTTGTTTGGAAGAAGCCGACTATCGGGCGATCTCCATTGACAAGATTCTCATGCCCGAGCCGGTGCGAATGAAATGGAAGCGTGGAGCGGTGCCCAAAAACCGGCAGGCCGCAACGAAACCAGGTCATTCCCGATAAAAATGTTTTATCCGATGGGACGAATCATCGGATGTTTATAAAACTTTCCTTTTCGAACGGAAACCAAACGGCCCGTATTTTTACGGGTCTTTTTTTATGCCTAAAGCCTTGAGTTTCGGGCGATTGTCATATAGGCGATTAGTCCCTGGGCGAATAGACTATAGTGTTATAGACGGTTAAAGGGGGTATTTGAAATGGACGGGATGAACCGAGTTACACTAGAGCTCGCTCAGGCATATGTTCCGGTACAGATATTTGTGAACCGTTGGGAACCCAAAAAAGCATTAATGATGGGGACGATCTTTCCGGAGCTCTATCGTCCGTATGTGAGCCGCGATCGAGAAAGGAGGGGTTAAGGTGCAACGCGAGCAATTGGAGCTTTTGAAAACGCTTCAGGCTTTGGAATTTACCGCTTTAGATCTGAGTCTTTATCTTAATACGCATCCGGGTGATCAACGTGCGCTGACCGATTACTCCAATGTGATGTGTGAAGTTAATCGCGTGAGACAGCTTTATACAATGAACTATGGGCCGCTGACAGCGGAAGATAGTGTCAACCAGCCCGTATGGCGATGGGCACAAGACCCTTGGCCTTGGGATCTGGATTATCGGGAGTGAACGATTTGATTCAATCCCTATTCCAGAACATTTAAGAAGTATCGGAGGGAAAACGATGTGGCATTATGAAAAAAAGTTACAGTACCCGGCTAAGGTTGGGAAGGCCGATCTCAAGATGGCAAAATACCTGATTACCCAATATGGCGGGCCGGACGGAGAATTGGCAGCGGCGTTGCGTTATCTAAACCAACGATACTCGATGCCCACCAATCAAACGAAAGCGGTTTTGAATGATATCGGCACCGAGGAATTGGCGCATTTGGAGATCATCGCCACACTGGTTCATCAACTAACCCGGTGCGCCACGGCAGAGCAGATGCGCGCGGTTGATTTGGGCGGGCATTATGCGGATCACGATCATGCGTTATTTTATGTAGACGCCACCGGCAATCCCTGGACCGCAACATACATTCAGGCGAAAGGGGATCCTGTGGCCGATCTCCACGAGGATATGGCTGCCGAACAAAAAGCCAGGGCAACTTACCAGTGGCTGATCGATTTGACCGATGATCCGGATCTGAAGGATACCCTCAATTTCCTGCGGGTGCGTGAGATTGTTCATTTTCAACGGTTCGGCGAAACTTTGGATATAGTCCAGGAATCCCAGAGTTGTAAGCATCTATTTTGACCTGCATAAATGTGATAACCTATCTTTTTAAACTCAGTGTTTGAATGAGGTGATTGTTATGCCTCTCAAGTTAAAACTATGGGTCTGGGGGATTATCGGAGGGTTGACTTTGATCGCGGGGATAGTGTATTAGGTTTTAAAAGGTAAAAAAAGGTATTCGAGATTTGAAACGGAAACCGGAGAAAAATTTGGTATTATTCGGGTTTTCGGAGGCAAAACGGGATGCTTTCCGATTGAAGTTGGAATAAGGTTATGTTATAATGTGAGCGTCAGTACTTAACGGGCTAGATTCAGACGACTCTTTTCTCCATCTGAGGCCAGTTAGGCGCCAAAACGCGGGTTTGCGAAGCCGGAGATCCGCGAAGACAAATCGGCCGTAAGGCTTCATAAGGAGGGGAAAAGATGTCCAGTGACAAAACTCTAGTTTGTAAGGAATGTAATCAGGAGTTCACTTTTACAGCGAGTGAGCAGGATTTTTACGCTGAAAAGGGTTTTACCAACGAGCCTAGCCGGTGTCCCAGTTGCCGTCAGGCTAGAAAAAACAATGGCCGGGGCCAGTCGGGTAGAGGCGGTAGCGGGTTCCGGAGCGAGCGCGTATTGTATGACGCGGTTTGCACCCGGTGCGGCGCTCAAACCCAAGTGCCGTTCCAACCAAAACCGGATCGTGAAGTCCTTTGCAGGGATTGCTTCCGGTCCAAAAGTAACTATCGTTAAAAAAATGAACGGCGGGCGAAAACCCGCCGTTTATTTTTTTATCTTATATCGACCATGAATCTGCCCACATTACCCGCCCTCTGCCGGACCATAGTTGAATTGCTTTTATACAATCAGTTTTGGAGAAACAGTTTTTTTGTGATAAGATAATACGGTACAGGGTAAAGTAAGCCGTTTTCGGCAAGGAGGGACTTTTGCATGGCGGGAGTCAATGAACAACTCTGTTTCGCGACGGAAACCAAGGAAGAAATATTAGCCCGGCTGCGCCGGGCCGAAGGACAGTTGCGCGGGATTCAAAAGATGATTGAGGAGGATCGTTCCTGCCAGGATTTGGTGATTCAATTGGTGGCGGTGAAGAGCGCCATCGCTCAGATCGCGGTAACCGTTCTCAGCAACCAATTGGTACATTGTCTGGCCACCGATATCCAAGACGGAAAATCGGTGGAAATGACAACGGATAATTTTGTCGAGATTTTTAAAAAGTTAATATAGATTCTCAGTTTGTACCGACGAGTTTGTTGAGCGGGATGATCCGATAACCCCGAGATTTCAAACCCCGAATCAAGTAAGGTAGGGCTTGTACGGTTGAGGCCCGGTTCAACCGTCCGTCATGCATGAGAATGATTGCCCCCGGGAAGACCAGCCGTACAACCCGTTCCGCCTTGGTTTGAGGGGTTTTGACGGAATGATGCTCCAGCGTGATGGTGGACATAATAAGCTGCTTATGAAGACCCCGGGATGCAGTAATGATTGCTTCGGTCAATTCCTCATATGGAGGCCGGAATATTCTCGGGGTTTGACCGGTGACTTCTCGGATCGCCCGATCGGTCCTTTCCAGTTCCTCCCGGATTATTTCCACCGATTCCTTGGCCAGGTGAGGATGGTCAAAAGTATGGTTTCCTATTGTGTGGCCGTCTTTTAGTTCGGCCTGAACCAATCCGGGATATTTTAGAACATTTGCCCCTTCGATAAAAAAAGTGGCCGGCACACGGTACTTCTTTAATGTGGCCAGGATCTGGGGGGTATAACTGGGATCGGGTCCGTCATCAAAGGTAAAGGCGACAACTTTTTGGGAGTTAAAACCCATCCATAGAACATCCGATTGATTGACAAAATCGTAAGTGGTTTGGATCAGAAAATAACGGTTAAACGATAAACCAATACCCAGCCCGATCAGGCCGATCAGGATTACGATCATGATCGGCCGCCCGATTTTTTTTAGGTGCACGATTGACCTCCTGTGGAGTAGGCCGGGGATTTGAATCCCCGGCAATCATTTGTGGTCAGGATCCCATCCTTTCGTTGCGGGCTTAAAACCGCAACCATCGATTTAGGAGAGCTGTTTCATCCGTTCCATGGCTTTTTCGGTGTTTTCCCGGCTACCAAAGGCGGTTAAGCGGAAGAATCCTTCACCGCTAGGGCCGAATCCAGCCCCTGGGGTACCAACGATTTGAACTTCATTCAGAAGTTTGTCGAAGAATTCCCAGGAACTCAACCCGGACGGGGTTTTTAGCCAGATATAGGGGGCGTTGACGCCGCCATACACTTTAAACTTCAATGCTTGGAGGCCTTCACGGATGATCCGGGCATTCGTCATGTAATAGTTGATTACCTTCCGGATTTGTTCTTGCCCTTCCGGGGTATAGATTGCAGCAGCGGCCGCCTGGACAGGGTAGGATACTCCATTGAACTTGGTGGTTTGGCGGCGGAGCCAGAAACGGTTCAGTTCGTAACCTTGGCTGGCTTCGCCGTACGCCAAAACTGTTTTGGGTACTACCGTAAAGGCGCAACGGGTTCCGGTAAATCCGGCGGTCTTGGAGAAACTTCGGAATTCGATGGCTACCTCCCGGGCACCCTCGATCTCATAAATACTGTGAGGAATTCCCGGTTCTTGGATATACGCTTCATAAGCAGCGTCAAAGAGGATTACCGACTGGTTTTTACGGGCGTAGTCAACCCAGGATTTCAGTTCATCATGGGTCAGCGTCATACCGGTGGGATTATTGGGAAAGCAAAGGTAGATCAGATCGACTTTGGTCTGGGGCAACCGTGGTTTAAGGCCATTCGCCTCGTTACATGGCAGGTAAACGAGACCCTCGAAGCGACCCTCATCCCCCAATTTTCCGGCCCTGCCGGCCATCACATTGCTGTCTACATAAACAGGGTAAACAGGGTCAGTTACGGCGACAATATTATCCAAACCAAAGATCTCCTGGATGTTTCCGGTGTCGCATTTGGCACCGTCACTGATGAATACCTCATCTTCGGAGAGTTCTATTCCCAGAGGCCGGTAATCATGGGCAATGATCTGCTGCCGCAGGAAGGAGTAACCTTGTTCAGGTCCGTAGCCATGAAATGTAGCTGCCTGACCCATCTGTGCCACTCCATTTTGGAAGGCGTCAATCACTGAAGGTGCCAGTGGTTGGGTAACATCTCCGATTCCCAAGCGGATGATCTGGGCTTGGTCGTGTTCGGCCAGGTATTTTTGGATACGCCGGGCGATCTCCGAAAAAAGATAACTACCCGGCAATTCCAGATAGTGCTGGTTGATCTTGGCCATCTTGCGTTCATCCTTTCAAAAGTTTTGTTGAGATCTTCGCGACTGCCGTTCAAAAACCTGCCGTGTCACCAAGTCGCTCAGGCTTAGGAAGGGTTCCCGCTAACCCGGCCAAATGAACTTCCGGAAAGTTGGGCTGCGATCGTAAGGTAAACGTTTATTTAAGTTTCTCCCGGTCGAGAGTAGGTTGACCCCACCATTCGACCGTCAATCCTAAAGACAATCCGAAGATCAAGTGCAGCAGGAAGAGTAATAGTATGTGAACGGGGTGAGTCTCCCGCACCGGAGAGACTCCGAATGACATGACGCCGCCAAAGATCAAAAACCATACAACTGCCCCAAAACTGACTCCCTTGATGACAAGAAAACGGTTACCAGTGCCTTCAATAAAATAAACGAAACTGACCCCCAGGATGATGCTCAAGGTACTATCAGCCAAATAGCCGATTAAAGTCGCTAAAAACCGGGAACCTTGATATACCGGGTTACCCAAGAACAAGCCGCCCGCCATTTCACAAAATACGCAATCAATCAACTTTAGCTGCTCCAGGATGAAAGCAACCAAGTTTTTGACGAGACTTCCCGCTAAACCTGAGACAATGCCTAAAGTCACTTTATCCTTAATCAATTCAATGCCCCTACATCCATATCTTCGGGATCAAAAGAATACCGATCAGCTTAAAGGCTGATCGGTATAAGTATTTGTTAGTTTTTTCGGGGATATGCCTAAACGATTGGGGGAAGCTTTTAGGCAATCAAGTCTTTGCGATATATACGGAACACCTTATAAAGTTTGCCGCCGGCGCCGATCGCATCCTGGTTCATTCTAACATTGAACTCATGAATACTGGAGCCGTCTGCCCATTTATAACCCAACCTGCGGGCTGCTTGGATTCCTTCCAGGTATATGGCGGCGGAAACCCCTTTTTTCCAGTACTCCGGGATAGTGAATAGGATAAAGATTCGGGCTACGTCGATCTTATTTTTATAACGCAGGAATTGGAACCAGCCCAGTGGAAAAAGACGACCGTTAATTCTTTTGAAGATCTGGTTATAATCAGGTAGGGTTACAGCGATGCCGATGGGTTGATTTTCTTCGTTCCAGGCGATGTAGACCAATTCAGGAACGACAAACGGTTTGAGTTTGGCGACTTCCGCCCGGACCTCATCCGGAGTCGGTGGGACCATATCCGGCCAATCGATTGGCCAAGCTGCTATTGCCACCTTTACGATGGCATCGACCTGCTCATCGAAGCGTTTCATATCGAGGGATTCTACCCGGAAATGGTACCGGCTTTTGGCGTATTCCACCCCCCGGGTAAACTCGTCGGGAATATTTGAGTTGGCGATATCTACGTAATAGGCATTGCGATCAAACTGCTTGGTGAACCCGTATCGTTCAAAGAACTCTTGGTAATAAGGGGGATTGTATGAGCTCATCAGCGATGGAGGAGTATCAAACCCCATGATAAGCAGTCCCCGAAAATCGTCGCCGTTTGAAGGCGATTGCGGACCGGTAATAAATTCGGCGCCGTGCTCCGTGGCCCAGCGAATGGCGGTGTCAAATAAGGCCTTGGCTACTTCATAATCATTCACACTCTCGAACAGTGTGAGATAACTACTCTCGTAATGCTTCTCCGCATTGAGATGTTTGTCGATCCCTACTCCGATCCGTCCGACAATTTCGGTGCCGCGGTAGGCCAAATAATATTGATAGGGTCCCAAACTTAGGAGTGCATTTTTTTGAGGATTGAGCGTGTTCTTCATATCGGATAAAAGTGGCGGTACCCAGTTTCGGTCGTTTTTATAAAACTGCCAGGGTAAACGGATGAATTTTTTACGATCATTTGCAGTTAAAACCGGTTTTATTACAATATCGCCCATTAATCACGCCTCCGTCTTAAAACGTATAGGAACAGTGTTAATTTTTAAAAACCGCAAAAGCATTTAAAAAATATATATTCGTTCAATTTCCGTGAAATCCTGCACAGGGTCCAGCCAAGGATTTTGGAGTTGAAGGCATGCCACTTTTAAGTTATGCGTCTGCGCCTCATTGGTTCCGACTTGTGCCATAATAACAGGCCATGTCAAACCAGGCCGATCGGATGAAATTGATCTGGGCGGCAGGAAGATGTCTAAGGATGTCGAAATTATGTACAAATTATGTAGTAATTTTGTAGTAATGGTGATATAATGAAAATCGAGATCAGAGGCGCTGAAAACCTTAGTTTCCGTGAACGACAGGTGGTCGTGTTAAAGGAGATGGGTGAGAGCGCCGAACGGATCGCCAAGCAATTACAGCTTACGCCGAGTTCGGTAGCGACCTTGTATAACCGGGCAAAAACCAAGGGATATGAGGTTGTAATCGTTCTGCCCGGAACAGCCCTGGGGATTGCGGGCGCAGACGAAGATGAAATAGAACATTAATTTACATATCAAATTGGAACGAATAAAGAAGGTGATTTAATCTGGCTCCGATGACCAATGCACGACCGAACCCTTACGAAGTAACTTCCGCCGTAGAAGTTCGCAGCGACGTGAAACGTTGGCGTTTCAAACCTCATTCCATTGGACCGTATTTTCTTTGGGGAATCGTACTTTTCTTAGGTATCCGGTTATTGATTGTGCCACTGGCGGAAGGGGTTTACGATTATATCACCAAGACACAGGAATTAAACAACATGCGTTTGCAGTATCAAGAGACCCAAAAGCAGATCGCGCAGTTAGAAAAGACCCGTGATTTTATGAAGACTCCTGCCTATATTGAAGAGCGGGCCCATCAGATAGGGTTGATCAAATCAAACGAATCCCAGATGGTGGTGGTCGACTCCCCGCCGGGAACGGTAGTAAAAACCCAACCCCGAAAAAAGGTGGAGATAGGGGATTAAGCGCGCCCCTCTGGGCGCGAGGCAATAGGCAACAGGCAATAGAAAATAGATGTGAAACTATTAAGGGTGAAGAATGAAAATAATTTTCAAACTTCACCCTTTTACTTTACACGACCATATCCCCGAAAGGAGATGCGCCAAGTTGTTACGGGTTAATACCTTCGACCCCCGGCTGGTTCCCTGGAAGGGGAAGGGTAGATAGAGGAGGATTTAGGCCAATTACCCTGTCACTAAAAAGGGATTTGCCTGCCTGTTGGCTCACGTTCTTGTGCCTCATGTCTATTGTTTTTCCCTGTTGCCTGTTGCCCGTGTCTCGCGCCTCATGCCTCGCGCCTATTCCTTCATGCTGAATTCTCTCAAAAACTCCAATCGAAGGAGGAAAATTAAAAAAAGAGGAGGTCTGTTGGAATTTTTGTTGATTTTTAACGGGAAATAGAGCTCATTACATTCCACGAAACCGGGACTGAATTGATATAATGTGAGGCATAATCTTAAAAAGGAGTAAACCATGGATCTGATCAAGGTGATTGCCGCCGAGCTGAAGTTCCGCCCACATCAAGTGGAAAATACAATCCGCATGCTGGATGAAGGGAATACCATACCGTTCATTGCCCGGTATCGTAAAGAGGCTACTGGAGAATTGGATGAAGAAGAATTAAGGGCGATTGAAGAACGCCTCAAGTACCTCCGTAACCTGGAGGCCCGTAAAGAGGAAGTGTTGCACTCCATTGAGGAACAAGGCAAACTGACGCCGGAATTGACTGCGGCAATTGCAGCCGCCACCAAGATTCAGGAGGTGGAGGACATTTATCGGCCCTATAAGCCAAAGAAACGCACCCGGGCGATGATCGCCAGGGAAAGGGGATTAGAACCCCTGGCCGATCTGATATGGGACCAGAAAACCGAAACAGGCTCAGCCCAACAATTGGCCGCCGCATATATCAATTCGGATTTGGGAGTGGAGGACACGGCCGCAGCTCTGTCCGGAGCCTGCGATATTATCGCCGAGCGAGTGGCGGACCA
>DASVMB010000072.1:0-24791 GCA_036384575.1 Bacillota bacterium | reverse complement strand
GGCGCGAGAATCATTCCTCCCGGGTAATCGCCGCGCCCAGATTTGCCAGTTTGATCTCAATCTGTTCATATCCCCGATCGAGATATCCCAAACCATCGATGACAGTTTGACCCTCGGCGGCCAGTCCGGCAATGACCAGCGCAGCTCCGGCCCGCAGATCCGGCGCGAATACTGAAGCCCCGCTCAACGAATGAACTCCCTTTACAATAGCGCTGCGGCTTTCCACCCGAATATTGGTCCCCATCCGGATTAATTCATCCACATAACGAAAACGGCTTCCAAAGACGTTCTCCGTAATGACGCTGGTCCCTTCGGCTAATGAAAGGAGCGCGGTTATTTGAGGTTGGAGATCGGTGGGAAACCCGGGATAAGGAAGCACGGTTACATCGGCCGCTTGTAAACGGCGAACATTTCGAACTTTGATCTGTTCCTCGCCGATCTCAAATTCCGCTCCGATCTCCCGCATCTTGGCCATTAAGGCGTCGATGTGTTCAGGAATCACATCGCAGAGCGTAATTCGGCCTCCGGTGATTGCCGAGGCGATGATGTAAGTGCCGGCCTCGATCCGGTCCGGAATAACCGCATAGTCGATCTCCCGGTCGTTCAACCGGGCGACACCGTCGATCCGGATGGTATCGGTTCCAGCCCCTCTAATCCGTGCCCCTAAACGATTATAAAAGTTTTGTTCCTCAATGATCTCCGGTTCTTTCGCCGCATTCCGGATGGTGGTGGTTCCTTCGGCCAGGATGGCCGCTGCCATAATATTTTCGGTAGCCCCCACGCTGGGGAAGTCCAGATGGATCTCGGCACCACGGAGTCTGGGAGCTTCGACAAAGACATAACCGTGTTCCTCGACCACTTTTGCTCCAAGTAATTGCAAACCTTTCAAATGGAGATCGATCGGCCGTTGGCCGATGACACAGCCCCCCGGTTGAAAAAGCTTAACTTTACCGGTCCTGGTCAAAAGCGGCCCCATCACTTGTACTGAAGCACGCATCTCCCGAACCAGATTATCGGGAGCTGTAAAACCGAGACCGCCGACAGTACGGATGGAGATAACCGTCTCATCCTCCCATTGCACATCGACACCCAGGCTCCTTAACACTCCGATCATGGTCTCCACATCACGGATTCGGGGCACATTCCGTATAATGCAGCGATTATTGGCAAGTAACGACGCGGCCATCAGCTTTAAAACCGCATTCTTGGCGCCGCTAATCCGTACCGATCCTTCTAGTTTTCTACCACCTGCAATCTTAAGATGCCCCATAGATTTTTCGGTTTTAACCTGTTCGATTGTTCCCAGATTAGCCATTCAAAAAACTGCCCCCTATTCGTGATCCAAACCATTGCCATCATATTCGTCCAGTAAATCGGCGGTAACTTGTACCCAGTCCGATTTAAGAATAAATCAAATTCGCTACAGCAGGGTAAAAAATTGGTGACGCTTCGTTAACAAGTAAAGTCAGCCGAAAATCATGCAACCGCCATACATAGGCTTGCGAGTTTATACTTACGCAACACATGGCAATACATTTGGTTATAATATAGATTTCGGTTCATATCTCAAAATCATATCACTGTTACTATCAGCCCAAAAATATAGGTCCTCACGGACCGTAACAAAAAGAGTATTGAACATTCACAAACAAATAAAAAAGAGGCGAAAAACCGGTTGCATTCGTGAAAAAACCGAAACCGTCGGCTTGTCTCCTCGTACGCGCGGACGCGTTTAACCCTCTGAAAGACGATTCAACCGGCTTTCAGAAAACCCATTGGGAAATATGGAACCGTTCTTCCTGTATCGTCTGGTGTTTTAACTCAAACTCTCTGTATTGAAGCACCCAAAGTACTCAACTTGACCTCGATCTTCTCGTAACCTCGATCCAGATGAAGCAAGCCCTCAATGACAGTCCGGCCTTCAGCCGCCAGTCCCGCGATGACTAACGCCGCGGCAGCCCGGATATCCGGAGCCAGCACCAGTGCCCCGCTAAGGGCATTCACTCCGCGTACAATGGCGCTACGGCTTTCCACAGTGATCGCAGCGCCCATTCGGATAAGCTCATCCACATATCGAAAACGGCTGCTGTAAACGTTCTCCGTTATTATACTGGTACCATCGGCGATTGTCAACAACGCGGTGATCTGCGGTTGTAAATCAGTGGGAAAACCGGGGTAGGGAAGCACGGTCACATCCATTGCTTTAAACTTGCGTGAGGCCTTGACCCGGACGTTCTCTTCCTCGCAGCTGATTTCCACACCAATCTCCCTTAATTTGGCGAGCAAAGCCTCCAAATGTTCCGGGATAACCTCCTTGAGAGTTACATCGCCTCCGGTGATCGCTGCGGCGATCATCAGTGTACCGGCCTCAATCCGATCCGGAATGACCGCATAATCGATCTCCTTATCATTTAACCGGGAGACACCCTCGATACGGATGGTATCGGTTCCGGCACCCCGGATCCGAGCTCCCAAACGGTTGTAAAAATTCTGCTCCTCAATGATCTCCGGTTCCCGAGCGGCGTTTCGTATGACAGTGGTCCCCTCAGCTTGGATCGCGGCGGCCATGATATTCTCCGTAGCCCCCACACTGGGGAAATCCAAATGTATCTCAGCGCCCTTCAGCTTTTTTGCCTCCAGACAGACATAGCCATGTTCCTCAACAATTTCGGCCCCGAGAGCCTGGAAACCCTTGAGATGTAAGTTGATAGGGCGTTGGCCGATAACATCCCCGCCTGGTTGAAAAACCTTGACTCGTCCCACCTTAGTCAATAATGGCCCCATTACCTGTACTGAGGCTCTCATCTCCCGCACCAATTCATCGGGAGCGGCAAATCCAAGTTCTGATGAACTTTTAAGCATTAAAGTGGATTCATCTTCCCAGTTTACCTCGGCGCCGAGACCTCTGAGCACCCCGATCATAATCTCCACATCCCGGATTCGGGGCACATTCCGTATCAGGCAGCGGTTATTGGCGAGCAAAGCCGCAGGCATCAGCTTTAAAACGGCGTTTTTCGCGCCGCTGATCTGCACTGTCCCCTCAAGTCTTCTACCGCCTTGTATTTCAAGTTTCGAAGTGATCTCCGGACTTATCGGTTGAATCGTGTTTCCCGTTTCATTCATGTGTAAAACCCCTTACCGGTTTATATTTATATGGATGAGGCCGATGGTGCGCACGCGCTGCGTGTGATGGATATTAAGCTTGTCCTTTGCATCCCCCCAAAAAGCCGTCATGATTTGGCCAGTTTCAGTAGTTCAGTCACAATATCCTCCGCTGCCTGGGGCCTGCTCATGGCCAAGCTGGCGCGGGCCATTGCCCTACGATTATTCTCATTCTGAAGCAATTCAGTCAGGGCAAGTTTCAAGTTCTCCGGGCTCAGCTCCGCTTCAAGCAATACTTTGGCAGCGCCGTGCTTTTCCAGGACCCTGGCGTTGAATTCCTGATGGTTGTTGGTAGCAAAGGGAAATGGGATTAATAATGCAGGTAGCCCAAAACATGTGATCTCCGCCAGTGAGATTGCTCCGGCACGTGCCAAAACCAGATCGCTCGCCTTATATGCATCGGCAATTTTATAAAAATAGGCCACTAAAAATAAACGATTCCGTAATTCCGGACTCAATTTCATTTTGGCCACTTGCTGTTCTACGGATTGATGTTCTTTCAGCCCGGTCATCATCACGATTTGAAGCTTTGAAAACTCACGAAGCAAATCGGAGATGATCACAAGCAGGGTCTGATTAATCTTCCGTGCACTCTGACTCCCGCCGAAGACGAACAAGTTGGTATGATTCGGTGCAAGTCCCAATGCATTTTCTGCCTTGGCCCGGACGACTCCCGCAAATTCCGCGGAACGGATCGGATTGCCGCAGACCCGAATCTTGGATTTCCTAAAAAACCTCCCTGCCTCCGGGTACGCCAAAAAGATCCGATCAACAAATCTGCCCAGGGTCCGGTTGGTCAGACCGGGAAAGGCGTTCTGCTCCTGGATGGCGTTGGGAATCCTCATCAAAGCGGCAGCCAAAACCACAGGGCCGCATACATAACCGCCGGTTCCAACGACCAGATCGGGCCGGAATTCCTTAACAATCTGAAACGTCTGCCATACTCCCCGGGCTGCCAGACCCATGGACCGAAAAACTTTCAGACTGATCCGACGGGGAATCCCTTCCAGATTTAAAGTGATCAGCCGAAAACCTTCCTTGGGAATAATTTCCGCCTCTAAACCGCGTTTGCCTCCGATAAAAAGAATTTCCGTGTCGGGTCTGCGTCGCATGATCTCCTTGGCGATTGTTAACGCCGGGTAGATATGGCCGCCGGTCCCGCCGCCCGCCATAATGACTCGCATTTTGCAACCTTCATTCCGTGTTTTTTGAGATATTAAGTAAAATACCGATCCCGACCAGACTGATCATCAGGGAAGATCCGCCGTAACTCAGGAAAGGTAAAGTAATACCGGTTACAGGTAACGACGAAGTGACCACACCGATATTTAAGATCGCTTGGAAAACCAAATATGATGTAATCCCCACCGCGAGCATCCGTCCGTACGGTTCCTTGGTGGAAATGGCGATCTTATAACCCCGCCAGGCCATAAAGAAAAAAAGGATGATCACAGTGATTGTGCCCAGTAATCCTAATTCCTCGCCTAAAATGGAGAATATATAATCGGTATGGGCCTCCGGCAGATAGTTAAACTTCTGACGGCTCATTCCCAGCCCCAAACCTAAAGGACCGCCCGAGCCAAGAGCATATAAAGACTGAATAATTTGCCACCCGTCTCCTTTGGGATCTTTCCATGGGTTCCAGAAGGCGATCAATCTTTGAAAACGATAGGGTTCGGTAACAACCAGCACTATCCCCATGCCTACCCCCACCAATCCCAGGCAACCAAGATGGAAAAGGTTGGCTCCTCCGGCGAAAAGCATCATCACGAAGGTGGCAAAAATAACGATCGTTGTACCCAGATCCGGCTCAAGCAGGATTAAAAGACAGATGATGGATACGAAAACCAGCGGGATGAAAACCCCCACCACAAAATTTTTGATCCCGGTATTGATCTCCGAGATGTAGTGGGCAAGAACCATAATTACCGCCAGTTTGGCTATTTCCGAAGGCTGGACGTTTAAGCCCAAAAGACCCAATTCAAACCAACGGGTCGAACCCTTGCGTGGATCGGCAAGAAACAGCACCAAAATCAGGAGTGCTAAACTGACCAAAGTCAGCGGAATGGTGAACTTCCTTAGTTGCCGATAGGGAAATTTCATTGCTATCAGCATCATTCCGATACCCACAACCGCGAAGAACAATTGGCGTAAACCGTAATAAAAAACGCTACTACCCCCGGTATGGCTCAGGGACTCGGGGGCGCTAGCGCTAGTCACAACGATCAAGCCAATCACCAGCAGCGTGATGGTTACGAAGAGCAAAACCAGGTCGGGAGGATTATGTTTCAAAGGAAAAACCTCCACAACAAATTTCTGCATCGCGCCCTGCGGGGCGCGCGGCAACAGATAACAGGCAACAGGCAATAGCGTAAAAGAAGTCCTTTATTCTTAACAGTTTAGGGTACCTAATCTATAATAAAAGTCCAATAATAAAATCTCAAATCCCAGGTTACAGTCAAAGGTAACAAATAGCAGGTCGGAAAGCTGTTATCTGTTGACTGTTGCCTAGTGCCTATTTTACAAAAAACCCCAGTACTCCCAACACCCCAAGGACCATTCCGATCATCCAAAAACGCGACATGATCTGCGGCTCAAGCATACCACCCAATTCAAAATGGTGATGCAACGGAGCCATCCGAAATCCCCGCTTTCCCGAGGTTTTATACGAGGCGACCTGAATCACATCCGACAGCACCTCGGCCAAAAAGATACCTCCGACAATTAAAAGAAAGAAGCTCAAACGGGTGTAAAGAGCAATCCCCGCCAAAGCCGCTCCCAATGCCAATGAACCGGTATCTCCCATGAAAACCTTGGCCGGAGGACAGTTAAACCACACAAAACCGAAGCAAGCCCCGGCTAAACAAAATGAAAACAACGCCACTCCGTATTCGCCCATCACCAATGCCAGTGCACCAAAGGTCAGCACAGCAATGGCCACTGTCCCTCCGGCGAGACCGTCCAACCCGTCGGTAAGGTTTACCGCATTCGATTCGGAAACAATGACGAAAGCGGCGAATATCAAAAAAAGCGGGTTAAAACTCAAGACCGGAAAGGTCAACTTCAAATTGGTAAATGGGATCAGTTGCGTTGTTGCCGAAGGAACTCTTGATAAGAATACCGCAGCCACCGTGGCCAGTACGATCTGGGCAAACAATTTTTGACGGGCAGTCAGCCCCAAGTTGCGTTTGGTAATTACAATGATTAGATCATCGATTAAACCGATAATCCCGAATCCCACCGTCAGTAACAGCAAAAAGACGACTTCCGTGGTGAGCTTTCCGACGACCAGGATCCCGACAAGTAAAGCCACCAGAATTATGACCCCGCCCATTGTTGGAGTCCCGGCTTTTTTAAGATGAGATTGCGGGCCTTCGCTGCGAATACTCTGACCAAATTTTAGACGGTGCAATAGTTTTATGGCAAAAGGTCCAATTGCAAGAGCAGTGGCAAAAGAGAGCAGCGCTCCAAGCAAAACGTAGACAATTTCCGGCATTAGCCTTCAGTCCCTTCTCCAGATAAAGCTTTGACTACTTCCTCCATTTTCATACTCCGGGAACCCTTGACCAAAACCGCATCGCCCGGTTTGAGACAGGATTTGAGCTCAGCGACTAATGCGGATTTCGAAGTAAAAAATGCAGCTTTTCCGGGATTAACATCATTCATCCCCGAAGTGTACTCTAAAGCCAGATCACCCCAGGCAAACAGGTGGTCGATACCGCGTTCGGCAGCATAGGTCCCAATCTCCCTGTGACTTGAAGCGGCAGTTGTTCCCAGTTCCAACATGTCCGAGAGCACGGCGAACCTGCGGTTCCGGTTGGGAAGGGAACATAAGACGTCGATAGCCGCCCGGACCGATGCCGGACTGGCGTTATACGTATCATCGATGATGGTAAACCCCCGGCATTCAATCCGGTTCAATCTCTTCTCGGTAAGCCCGGGATTGGCCAAACCCTTCCGGATTGCGGTGTCGGAAAATCCCAATTCTTTTGCGAGGGCGATAGCGGCCAAAGCGTTCAACACATTATGCCGCCCGGGGATGGGTAACGTCACCTCAAAGGACCCCTTGGGGTAAACCAGGCGGAAACTGGAGCCGTTCTCAATCACGCGGTACTTATCGGCCCGGTAATCAAGTTCCGGACCGTCAATACCGTAGCGGACCGTCCGTAAGCCGCCATCCGATTGGCGCTTGCGTGTCATCGCGCGAACATACGGATCGTCTCCGTTCAAAACGGCAAGTCCCGTACCGGGAAGAGCCTCAATCAATTCGGCCTTAGCCCGGGCAATATTCTCCTGGGATCCTAAAAGTTCCAGATGGCTCAGGCCAACATTGGTGACAATCCCCATCTCCGGCCGGGCGATGCCGCACAGGTGCCGAATCTGGCCAAGCCCTCTCATCCCCATCTCCACTACGGCCGCCCGGGTGGTTTGATCAATCTTCAACAAAGTAAGGGGTAAACCGATCTCATTGTTAAAATTAGCTTCGGTTTTGATAATCGGCCATTCCTGAGCCAAAATCGCAGCCACCAAATCTTTGGTGGTGGTCTTCCCATTACTTCCGGTCACTGCAATCACCGGGATCTGAAAACGATCGCGATGGAAACGGGCGATTGCCCCAAGGGCTTCCTGAGAGTCGGGGACCAGGATTACTCCCGGATCGGGATAAACCCGGAACTGCTCTTCATCAAAGCGCCCTTCATCGTCAAGTACCACCGCTCTCGCTCCGCCGGCTAAAGCCGCCGAGATAAAATCGTGCCCGTCAAAACGCTCACCTTTGAGGGCCAGGAATAATTGGCCCGGTTCAATACGACGGGAATCGATGGTTAAACCATGAACAGTCTTACCCGGTTCACCCCGGAGCAACCGGCCCTTTGTGGCTGCGGCCAGTTCCTCCAATGTGAAATCAGCCATGCTGTAACTCCTCCAATGCCGCCTGGGCCACTTCCCGATCGTCAAAATGAATGGTCCGGTCTTTAAAAATCTGATAATTTTCATGCCCTTTGCCGGCAATAATGACAAGGTCTCCCGGCTGGGCAAGTTTGATGATCTTTCGGATCGCCGCGGCACGGTCGGGTTCGAGCTGGTAAGCGGCACCGGGGTTGGCCGCTTTAAATCCGGCCTCGATCTCGGCGATGATTGCCTCCGGTTGTTCGCTACGAGGGTTGTCGGAAGTGATGATGGAGTAATCAGCCAGATTTGCGGCGAGGGCTCCCATGATCGGACGCTTGGTTCGGTCACGATCTCCACCGCAACCAAAGACAAGTAATAAGCGTTTCTTGGTTAGCGCTCTTCCGGTATTTAATATATTCTCCAAGCCATCCGGAGTGTGGGCGTAATCTACGATCACCCCGAAATCGGTCACTCCCGGCACAACTTGAAAACGGCCCGGTACTCCGGGAACCGCTTCCAGTCCTTGCTTGATCGCAGCCGGATCCATCCCCAGCACCAGACCCGCGCCTAAGGCGCCGAGACTGTTATATACATTAAAATACCCGGTTAAATGCAACCGGAGTTCGAGCGGCCCAACCGGAGTATTCGCAGTATAGGAAACCCCGGTAGGTGAGAGTTGAATGTTGGTAGCCGAAATTTGAGCGGAATGCTCCACTCCGTACGTAACCACCTTGGCTGCGGTTTTCTCGATGATCGATTCGGAATGCGGATCATCGCCGTTGATTATCGCCCAGGAGGTAGTCGGCAGATCCAGGAAAAATTTCGATTTGACCCGGAGATACTCTGCAAATGTCTTGTGATAATCCAGATGATCCTGGGTGATATTGGTGAAGATGCCGCAACGGAAGTCCAATCCGGTCACCCGGCCTTGATCGATGGAGTGTGAAGAGACTTCCATGACCACATATTCCACGCCGGACCTTACCATCTCCGCGAAGAGCTCTTGCAATTCGAGGACTCCCGGGGTGGTGTTATGGGTGGCGAGAGGCCGATCCTTAATCAGGTTGGTGATGGTCCCGATTAATCCCACTTTATGTCCGGCAGACTCCAAAATACTTTTGACTAAATAGGTCGACGTAGTTTTACCATTGGTGCCGGTTACCCCAATCAACTGCAACTTGCGATCCGGATAGCCATAAAAAGCTCCGGCCACCTCCTTGACGAGTTGCGATGAAACCTTGTCAACCTGGATAATGGTCAAACCGTATGTTTCGGCAGGAGGATCGGATACGATTGCCGCTGTCCCACCCCTGGTCGCAACTTCTTTTAAAAACTGATGGCCGTCATATTTAACTCCCTTGATGCAAAAAAATAGATTACCGGCTTGAACCCGCCGGGAATCCTGAGCCAGTCCGGTGATCTCTTGATTAAGATTGCCCGTGACTTTTCGAGGAGTAAGCGTATTGATTAACTCCGCTAACTGCACAATTCCACCCTCTATTCCTTGTCACATAGTTAAAAGCACCGAGGATTCGCCTCGTTCGGTAGGGTCACCGCCGCTCATGCGGCGGTGGCTTTAGAAATCAATACGGTATTCGCTAGATTTCCAGGCAATCCTGCAGATAGTCGCGGAAACTTTTATAAATCCATCAGCAATTTAAGGTAAATTATCCTTCACCGGCTTAAAATCAATCCGTACCGTACTCCCATACTCAACCGCGGTTCCCGGTGCCGGATTTTGCGCCACCGCGACCCCCATCCCCCGTGCTTCCAGTACCAGGCCCATCTCAGTCAAAATTTGATCCACTTTTCGCAACGTGTAACCTTGAAAATTTGGCAACACTACCTTGCCGCTGTTATTATAATTATAATGTTCCTCGGGATCAAAATAGATGAGTATCTTGCTGTCCTTTTTTATCCGCGCCCCCGGTTTGGGGACCTGATCGAACACGTAGCTCCCCCGGCCCATCAAACGATAATCGATCTGTCTGCTTCGGAGGAGTTGTTCGGCCTCGGCGATCGGCATGTTCAAGATGTTCGGGACAAGAATCTCATCGCTGGATAGTTTCTCCAGTTGTTCCGGTTCAAACCGCGGCTGAACATTCAAGTAACGCAATGTGTCTCGGAAAATGTTTCCAAGCACTGGTGCGGCAATCACGCCGCCATATGTCACCGGTCCACCCGGTTCATCCAAAATGACCATGCCCAGGATCCGCGGATTATCCGCCGGTGCAAAGCCAACGAATGAGGCAATATTTTGACTGTACCCCCTGGCTCCCGGAACCACTTTTTGAGCGGTACCGGTCTTACCCGCCACCCGGTAACCTTCAAGGTAGGCTTGATTACCGGAACCGTTGGTGACTACCGATTGTAACAGCTTACTCATCTGCGTCGCCGTTTTGGCGGAGATGGCCTGACTAACCACCCGGCGCCCGGATTCCATTTTGACCTTGCCATCGGGGCCTATAATCTTCTTGACCAATTGAGGTTTTAGCAAATACCCGCCATTGGCGATTGCCGCCACCCCCATCACCATCTGAATGGGAGTGACTGAGATACCTTGCCCGAATCCGATATTGGCTAATTCCACATTTTTTACCTTGGTTAAAGGCTTAAGATACCCCGGAGTCTCTCCCGGGAAATCAATCCCCGTCATCCGGCCGAACCCGAATGCTTTAATATATTTGTAAAAAGTTTCTTTCGTCACCCGGAGCGCCAAAGAGGCGAATACCGGGTTACAGGAGTTCTCCAGAGCTTCTACAAAGGTTTCACTACCATGTCCGCCGGGTTTCCAACACTTGAGAGGCTGACCGTCCACAATGATGTAGCCCGGATCGAAGAAGGTGGAATCCAAAGAAACCTTCCCTTCCTCTAGTGCCGCGATGGTGGTGAAGATCTTAAAAGTGGAACCGGGTTCATACATATCGGTAAAGATAGGATTCCGCCGGTAAGATGCAGGATAATCGCCAAAACGATTGGGATCGAATTTGGGACGGCAGGCTAGAGCCAGGATCTCCCCGGTTTTCGGATCAACCACCAGGGCCATGCCGCGTTTGGACTTGGTGTCGGTTACCGCTTTTTCCAGTTCCCGTTCCACGATATATTGAATGTTCTCATCGATGGTCAGGTAGAGAGAATCGCCGTCCACCGGTTCCAAATAACGCCGTTCCCCTTGGGGAATATGGCGTCCGGCCGTATCGAACTCGGCTTGATCGCTGCCGGGGATACCTTGTAAATAGGAATCATATTGCTTTTCAATTCCTTCAAGTCCTTGATTGTCAATACCGGCAATGCCTAACACCTGTGAAGCCAGAAATGATTGGGGATAAAAGCGCCGCGCTTTTTGGGTAAATTCAATTCCCGAGATTCCCTCGGTATTGACAGCCCGGCGTAACTTATCGATCTCCTCGAACGACGCTTTCCGTTTCAGCCAAACAAAAGAGGCTCGTTTCGAAAGGAGCCTCTCCACTTCCTGCTGGTCCATGCCAAGAATATCGGCGACAGTGGCTGCGATTGCTTTTTTTTCATCAAGCCCATTTTGCGTACCGTCGACTTTGGCCCAAACCCGGCCCCGGGCTTCCTTTTTCTTTTCGTATCGGACCTCGGCCGGGATGGCGTAAACCGAATCACCGTCGATACTGATTGCCAGTTCATTCCCGACCCGGTCGTAGATGGTGCCACGATGAGGTAGGAGCGGCAAAGCCCTAAAACGCTGGCCTTCCGCGGCTTTCTTCAACCAACCCGCCATAAAGAACTGCAAGTAAATCATGCGTAAAATGAGGCCGGTGATGATGAAGAATATTAAAAAAAGAAGCAAGGCAATCCTTTTTTTGGAGATTGTCTCTATTTGACTCAAAGCTTATTCCCTCCAGGACTAAGCCGTGCACAGATCCATGCATAACTTCAGGGGGTTTGCGCCATTGCCTCTCCAAACTCCCCGATCCAAGTACTCACACGCGCCCAGAGATTACCGTTTCTATCCGATTTCGACGGACGGCCGCTTGACCGGGTGATATCCCGTGGCTGTACTGGTTGGGAATCCGAAACAGCAGCGATACAATGGTAATCATTAGGCCCGGCGACTCGCATCCCCAAATCTTTCTCGGCCAAAGACTGAATTCGGTCGAAAGATTCCAGGTCCGCCATTTCCACCCGTAATTCACTGGCGCTGCGTTCCAAAACACCGATCTTATTCTGCCAGTGCTTGATCTCGGAGATCCTTTGAATCACAAGGGATTGGATGACTAAATTAGCGACGATCAGGCAGAGCAAACCAGTTGTAAGTTTGATCAGGAGCGGCAGTGATTTCCGGGGCTTTACCGTAGTATCCCGAGCCACCCATTCCGAAGTATTCAGACCCGAAACCGTTTCCGGAACAGGTTCCATTTCTGCTGGATTAATCATTGAACGTCGCTCTGCCAATAACATGTGTATGCATCCTTTCTAATCTAATGCCTAGTAGAGCGTCATGTAAAATAAACTGCATTCAAAAAATCCTCAGAGGTGCTCTAATAGGGTGGGTCAAACTACCCCTTAGGTCCGCGGCCCGACCTTAATCGACTGCGGTACCGGGCTCCAATCGTTCGGCCGCCCTCAGTTTAGAGCTGCGGGAGCGAGGATTGGCAACGATCTCTGCTTCTGTCGGGACAAGGGGCTTTTTGGTCAAAATCCGTATTTCCGGATGGCGGTGGCATATACAGACCGGTAGGTTTTTGGGACAGATACAGCCCTGGGCCCACTTGGCAAAGGTAGTCTTAACAACCCGATCCTCCAAAGAATGAAAGGAGATGACTACAATCCGGCCTCCCGGTTTTAAAACCCGGATCGCTTGACCGAGTGCCTGCTCAAGATATTCCAGCTCATGATTAACCGCAATCCGTAATGCCTGGAAACTTCGCCGGGCAGGATGGGGACCTGAACGCCGCGCGGCAGCCGGTATGGCTTGCTTGATGATGGCTGCAAGTTCACCGGTGGTTTTAATCTCGTGATCGCGGCGGTGTGTATCGATAAAGCTGGCAATCCGCTTGCTAAAACGTTCTTCGCCATACTCCCAGAGAATCCGGGTTAATTCTTCAACCGAGGCGGTATTCACCAGGTGGGCGGCTGAAAACGGTTGGGATTGATCCATGCGCATATCGAGTGGTGCATCTACCTTGTAACTAAATCCCCGTTCTTCCTGATCCAATTGGGGAGAGGAAACTCCCAGATCAAAGAGGATCCCGTCAACCGCCGCCACTCCCGCCTCATGGGTAATGGCTTGTAACTCAACATAATTGCGATGGAATAGATCAATGCGGGGTGCCACGTTGACTAACCGTTCCTTGGCTGCGATGATGGCGTTCCGATCCTGATCAATCCCTACAATTCTTCCGCTTGTCCCTAAAACCCGGGCGATTCCCAGAGTATGACCGGCCCCGCCAACCGTGGCGTCAATATAGACACCATCGGACTTCAGATTTAGGAAATCCATGGCCTCAGTGAACAGTACCGATTGATGATGGAATTCGGGCACTGACAACACCTCGACCGGAAAAGATCACGATACCTGTAGCGCATCGCTTGGACCGCAAGGCTTGCAGCCATGGCTCTCGGGACCTTTCCCAATATTTCGCGTACGTAAGATTAAATTCCGATACTGATGATATTCTGCGCAATCTCCTCGTAAGATTTCTGGGTTTGCGCGGAATAGTTTTCCCAAGTCTCCTTCGCCCATATCTCGACTTTCGTGGAGACGCCGATGACGTATACGTCTTTTTCGATCCGGGCGTGTTCCCGTAAAGTTTGAGGGAGTATAACCCGGCCCTGCTTGTCCAACTCGGCCTCCACCGCACCGGAAAAAAAGAGCCGTACAAAAGCACGGGTTTCCGGTTGGGAGGTGGGTAGCTCCTTTATCTTATCCTCCAGAATCCGCCACTGGGTAACCGGATAAACGAAAAGACAATTATCCAGCCCCCGGGTAATAATGAACTTGTCGCCGAGCTCTTCCCGAAATTTGGCGGGGATGATGATACGACCCTTTTCATCCAGGGAGTGCTGGAATTCTCCCATTAACATCGGGCGACAACCTCCAACCACTTTACTCCACTAGCTACCACTTAGCATCTTGTATTCTCCATTATCGACCAAATTCCTTTTTTTGATAACCATTTTGCCTGGATTTCCGGGCAAAATAATCCAGAGGAACCCGGGAAACTGTATTCGACCTCAATATCTTGTTGGCCAAACGCGCTTCTTTGCCCTAAAGCCCCCAGATATGGTAGACATGAAAAATGTTAAATTTTTGTTAAAATGCAATTCCCAAAGTCAAATGATTCCCACCGTTAAAAACTCTTGAAGATGTTGATACTGACCTGTAGCAAGTAGCGAGGACCAAAACCGAATCAAACTTGGATCCAGTTGACCGTAACCCTCTGTGTACACCCGCGTGAGGCGGCACTGTAAATCGGCAATAACCTCTTTCAGCTTGCCATACCAGGGTTCGACACCAAAGATCACGCTGTTACCGGCTCCAAAGGTTCCCAGGTTAAAGGGGCGGTTGCTGAATAACCCGGCCACCGTTCGCCGTTCGCGTAAGGCCTCCATAATCCCTTGAACCCCCGGCGTCTTCACGTACAAATAGGTTCGGCCTCCGCCGATAAAGCGCCCTTGGTTAAAACGATGAAAGTCCGAGCCTCCGACCACTGCCAATTGATGGGGAACGATTAACTCCTCCCAGACCGACTGGAGTAAATAATTACTCCGGGGGCCTTGACTCAATATACTGGCATTAAACAACTCCGCCGCATCCAATACCCCCCCTCCGAGCATATCCCGGAGGCACCCCGGTCCCCAACCGTTCCTTGGAATTGTCCATGGATGGGCCAGAATGATTATTCCCCCCTGCCGATGGTGGTCGACCAGACGCGTCATAAGCTGGGTACGATGGCCTTCCGGCCAAGGCTCCGTGACACCGATGACGACCAGATGAAAATGATCGCCCAGGGAAATCTCCTGCGCCGACAATATTTCGGGGTTTCCCGGAACGGCTTGGGCCAACTGTTTCCCTTCAAGAGCCCCCTTGACTTGAAAGTGATCAGCGATAGCCGCTACCTCCAGCAGACGCTGTTGCGCCTCGCCGATGATTTCCGCCGGAGTAAGGCATCCCCCCGAATAAACACTGTGAATATGCAGATCCGCAGCCACCCAGCGCTCGGCCTCTGCCGCCCCGGACCGTATCAATACTTGATCGAACATTCTTCACCAACCTTCAAGCGCATCCGCGCAACTTCATTCCCTTACTCCATCCGGGCCATTATTTCCAGGAGTTTCAAACGACGGTGATTGGGAGCAATCTTACGCTGCCATTGATCCTCATAATACCGGTGTGACCAGGGTTGTTGTTCTATCAAATATTGTCTGCCCAAGATCCAATAATCATATGGAAACGTCAAGTATATCCGGGTTAATCTCAACTCGTTTTCCCGCCAGGGATAAATCCGGTTATTCTCAAAAATGATCCGATGGAGGGACTTGATGGACCAATCCCGGAGCCTTAAGTAACGGCCAATCAGGTTGGCGCGATCGTGAGCCGGACAATCCAGTATCAACTCATCAAAATCAATAAGATATGCATTTTTTGAATCAATCAACACGTTATGATGGGCCCAATCGTGATAGCAAAGGGTCGGGAAGGAAGACGCCGTTTCGTAACACTGTTCCAACTCCTCAAGTGCGACTTGGGCCTGGTCATAAAACCCATCCCACACCTTGAGATAACGGCGGCTCCAGTCATCACCCATTCTATATGCCAACTGTTTGCAATTCCTGAGCTCTCCGAGGCGAATTCGCCATTCCCGGGTAGGATTGTAACGCAGTATCTCCCAATGTTGCGGTTCTTCCCCCAAAAGCCTGGTCGTTAGTACATGAAAACTTCCCATGGTTTGAAGCGCCGCACTCAGGTCATGGTAATCCTGATACTCGGCAGTCCGACCCGGAAGAAAACGGCTGATCAGATAACGATTGCCCCGATACCATTGATACAACCCGCGATGCAAGAGATCGCTCCCGCACCAGCGCAGATCGGGAATGATTCCCCATTCGGCGCCGTGGCTTAAGAGCCTTGCAATACAGGCCGCCCGTCCCGCGCCGATCCGCATTGGTTTTAGGATCCAAAAGCGCGAGAACTCACATTCACCCGGCAGCTCCATCAGATAGACACGGCGATACGGACGGATCGAACCCGAGAGACCCCACCCAGCCAAAATTTGTTCCGGGCTGCCTTCCGAAACCGGACCCACGGCTACTCTCACACCTTGATCGGGCACTTCCAGCGGCAGTGCAAGTCCGCTCCGGCTAAAAGATATCATCACTGAAACATCCGATGATCACCAGGACCAAACCGATCAATACCAGGACATCGATGGGATTGGGAGCAATCAAGGTCTTAAGCAGCATCAATCCCGCGACCCCCAACAAGATCTTCTGGTGAATATTTCTAAAATGTCGGAACGGATTTTTCACCCCGGCCACCTCCGTCATTCGCCCATCTACGTTACTATGGTATTCGCCCGGGACCCGGAGGGAACCGGATCACTCTAAAAAACCCGTTTTAACCTTTGGCCGCAAAACTCTTTCCCCCACCGGTTTTGTGACAAGGTGTTCCCCGTGCCAGAAGGCATACATAGTATATAAAGCTCTATTTCAATCTTGCCCGATCCCATTCTTCGAAGGAGGCCGGCAATTGGAGCCAACCCGGTTCTTGGCTGAGATTAATCACCATTACGCTATCTCCGGGAGAACCATCAAACCATACGGACCGGTTTGGCGTATCGAATCTCCCGGTAGCGCCTATGCTCTTAAACCGATGCATCCTTCGGCCGATGAACTTCGCCGGTTGGCAGCCGTACTGATTAATCTAACGGTTTCAGGTTTCGACGGCTTGGAACCACCGCTTGTTACCATCACTGGAAGGCCTTTCATGGAATATACGGGCCGTCGTTATATGTTGAACTTCTGGTATGAGGGGAGTCACCCATCATTTTGCATTCCGGAACAATTGATGGAGATAGGGGCGCTCTACGCAAGGTTCCATCAAGCTGCCCAGGCCATCGGTGGTTTGGATGACTGGCCGCTTGCCGATGTCTTGGGGCAATTCAGTGGACGCCTTAGATTTTTGGAGACGCTTTTCTACCCGACAAATCCCAATCGCATCGATCGGGCCATTCGTCGTTGGCTGCCCTATTTTAGTGAACAGGCTAAGCGAAGTTGTGCAGGCCTTAAAAACCTTGACTTCTCGGGATGGCTATCCCATTCGGAGCGTAAGGGTTTTTGTCACAATGATCCTGCTCCCCGTAATATCATAATGACGAACGGAAGATGGCGATTGATCGATTTTGAACTAAGCGGCTATGCCTGTTTTATCGCAGAATATGCCACCTTATTGACCCGGAGCCTGGCGGTTCTGGGCTGGAACGAGGAGGCCGTCAACACCGCAAGTAAGTTGCTGGAAACCTATAGCCGGATAAGGCCCTTATCGCAAATGGAGATCCAGGCTCTTCCCTATCTCTGTTGTTTCCCGCAACGCTTTTGGCGTTTATGCAATCAACGTTATGAAGAACATGTGGACTGGACGGAACAGCATTTTGCAAGAAGGCTTCGGGAGATCATTCTCCTGGAACCCAAACGTCGGACCTTACTGGAACGCTTATTCCCCGAACTCCGCACTACGCTTTGAAGATAAGGTTAATCGCGGCTGAACGCTTGAATTTCACCCCGGATCGGATCGGCCGATGAAGGGGGGAGGAGGGGGTCATTTGGCCCTGGAAAACCCGGCACTTTCGTCTATCATGGATCATTGGGGACTGCACTGCCGAAATTGGAAAAAGGTGAAGGATGTTTATAAAATTCAAACCGAATCCGGGTGTAAAAATTTAAAAGTATCGCCGCACGCCCCGGAACGCCTGGCCTTTGTCCATCAAGCCGTAACCCATTTGAACCTAAACGGGTTTAAGCGGCTAAACCCGATCATTCCCACGCTGGACGGACGCACCTATGTAACGGACGGCACCGTGGCATACACCCTCTTTGATTGGGTGGAAGGAGGGCAATGCGATTTTCGAAATCTATCCGTTCTGGCCGAAGCCACCAAAGTATTGGCCGAGTTTCACCAAAAATCCCGGGGATTCACCCCGCCGGATCATTCGAATATGAGAAACCGTTTGGGGAGATGTCTAAATCATTTCGAGGAGTATTACCAAAATTTAATTGATTTTACGGAGCAAGCCCGGGAAATGCCCAGAGACCCCTTTGCGCGGGTCTACCTAAAAAATGTTGATTCCTTTTTACCACTCGCAGCCAGGGCCACGGAGCTTTTGCGACAAAGTCCGTATCAGGAACTAACCCGCGCGGCCCAGGAGAGTATGGTATTCTGTCATGGAGATCCGGCCGCCCGCAACTTCATCCTCACTCCGGGGCAGGGGATCTTCATGATCGATTTTGATAGCTGTCGTTTGGATCTACCATTGATGGATTTGATCAAATTTAGTAGGCGGGTATTAAAAAAATACCATTGGGATTTTCGGATTGCCCGGATTATAATCGAGGCCTATCATGAGGTGAGCCCCTTAACCTCGGCCGAGTTGGAGGTGATGCGAGCGGTCTTTTATTTCCCGCAAAAATTTTGGAGAATCTCCATCCGCTATTTCCATGATCACCGTCATCACACGCCGGAGCGTGAATTCAGGAAATTCCAAAAGTACCTCAGTAATAAAACGGCGATCTATCGTTTTCATAAAGATTTTGACGCCTACTTTTCGGATTCAGTCCGGGATGGTACTGCCGATGTTTTGAAACGGTAAAATGGAGATGGATGAATTGAGCTCTAGTCAAGTTAAGCCCGAATCACTCAAAATGCCATCCATCACCGCAATCATGGCGGGTTTCGGCCTGAAAGTTTTATCGTACGAAACCTATCGCGGAATATGGCGGGTACAAACCGAGATCGGTTATAAATATTTGAAGCGCAGCAAATTAAACCAAGAGGAAGTTAGGTTCATTTTCGAAGTCTTGGAGTATCTTAACGGGCGGGGCTTCCGAAGGGCACCACGTCTCATTCTTAACCTGAAAGGTGAACCTTTTGCACAGGATGAAACCGGACTGTTTGTCTTGACGGATTGGCAGTTCAGCAATGAATTAGACTTTCGGATCCTGATGGATCTGCGGGCCGCCGCACGATTTCTGGCCGAGTTTCACCTGGCAGGACAGGGGTTTGAACCGGTGAAGACCTTACCCGAACGCACCTGCTGGTACGGTTGGCCAATGAAATTCATCCGCCGGTTGCGGCAATTGGAAGAATTTGAACAACTGGCTCAGGGCGAGGCTGAGCATTCAGAGTTTAGCCGGCTATATCTCCGGCATTATAATACATTTTACCGCCAGGCCGTTTACAGCCTAGAATTGCTTTTTCGGGCACCCTACTCGATTGTTGCCCAAAACGACAGCACCCGCCGCAGTCTATGCCACCATGATTTCTCCAGCCGCAATTTACTCCGAACATACGACCATCGGCTGTTCCTGGTGGATTTTGACTATTGCCTGCGTGATCTCAGAATTCACGACATCATCAACCTGCTGGTCAGAAATCTGAAACACAACGGCTGGAGAGTTGAAATAGGCCGCTTTATCCTTCAGGAATATCAGCAGGTCTCACCGCTTTCCAGAGAAGAAATTGAAGTCATGCAGGTCCTGCTCACATGGCCTCAGGATTTTTGGCAGGTTGGACTCCAATACTACCTGGAAAAACTACCTTGGCCTAAGGAACGGTTTCTCAAGAAACTTGAGGAAAAGGTAAATACCCATCCGGCCAGGGAGGCTTTTTTACGAAGGTTTCCGAATGAAAACGGACTGTTTCGCATCAATGGGGTGTGATACGAGAGGCTAAAAAACTAGAGGCAATAGCGACTAGGCAACAGGCAACAGATAAAAGGCGGGGTAGCGCAGGTCTACTATCCATCCTTAAAGGGGATTCGCTAAGTCTTTGGTGTTTATACTTGCAACGCCAAGCTAGTTCCCTTGCAGGGATAGGGTAGATGGATCCGGATTTGGTCTACTACCCCTATTATTCTTCTTCACATCCAAACCTCATGCTATTGCCTATTGCCTGTTCCCTGTTGCCGCGCGCCCTGTGGGGCGCGATAAATAAAAAAACCTCCCTGCAAAAGGAAGGCTTCCTTGAGTGAATGATCAAAATTGTAAATTAATGAACCGCCACCGGGGTCTCATCGGTTAATACCGCCTTACGGGAGAGATTGATCCGGCCTTGCTTATCGATCTCAATCACCTTGACCATGATCTCGTCGCCGACATTGACCACGTCTTCCACCTTGGCAACTCGTTCCTTGGCCAGTTGTGAGATGTGCACCAGTCCTTCTTTACCGGGAAGTACCTCGACGAAAGCTCCAAAGTTCATCAATTTTGTTACTTTACCGAGATAAACCGCGCCAATTTCCACATCGCTCGTGAGCCGTTTGATGATCTCCTGGGCTTTGGTACCCGCGGAAGCATCAACCGCGGCAATGAAGACCCTGCCGTCATCCTCGATGTCAATCTCCGCCCCGGTATCCTCAACGATCTTCCGGATAATCTTACCACCCGGCCCAATGACATCGCGGATCCGATCGGGATCGATCGAGAAACGGATGATTCGCGGCGCGTATGCGGACAGCTCTGTTCGAGGTTGTGAGATTGTGCTCAACATCTTATCCAGGATAAAAAGTCGGCCTTCTCGTGCCTGGGCTAAGGCTTGTTTGAGAATCTCCCTGCCGATTCCCTTAATCTTAATATCCATTTGAATGGCGGTGATGCCATCCTTGGTTCCTGCCACCTTGAAGTCCATATCCCCAAAGTGATCCTCAAGGCCCTGAATATCGGTGAGTATCGCGAAATCCTCGCCGTCTTTCAGCAGTCCCATGGCTACCCCGGCTACGGGTTTCCGAATCGGTACCCCCGCATCCATCAGGGATAACGTGCTCCCGCAGACACTGGCCTGGGAGGAAGAGCCGTTCGATTCCAATACCTCGGAGACTAAACGGATGGTATACGGAAATTCCTCTTCATTTGGAATGACCGGCAATAATGCCCGTTCCGCCAAAGCGCCGTGACCAATCTCACGCCGTCCGGGGCTTCGTACGGGTCGTACTTCACCCACACTGTAACCTGGGAAATTATAATGATGTATGTACCGCTTGGAATCATCCTCACCCAAGCCGTCCAGGATCTGTTCCTCACTCACCCGTCCCAGTGTACAAACGGTTAAAACCTGGGTCTGACCACGGGTGAACAACCCGGAACCATGAGCTCTGGGGAGCAACCCCACCTCGCAACTGATCGGCCGGATCTCGGAGAGTTTACGGCCGTCAGGCCGGATCTTCTCTACCGCGATCATCTTGCGTACTTCTTCCTTAAGAAGATTATCCAGTACCATATTGATGTATTTAAGGTTGGCGGCGTACGTTTCACCCATCTGGGTCTGAAAATACTGACGCGCCTCTTCTTTAACCTCTTCAATATGGGCTTCACGTTCCAGTTTATCGCCGTTTTTAATAGCCACGGCCATTTTCGCAGTGGCAAAATCGCGAACCATTCGATCGATATCCGGCATTGGCTCGTCCAATACCGGTTCAATCTTGGGCTTACCGACATCAGCCCGGATCCGCTCGATAAAGGCGACGATCTCCCGAATCACCGAATGACCGTAAAGGATTGCCTCGAGCGCATCATCCTCGCTAATCTCGTTGGCGCCGGCTTCAACCATCATGATGGCATCCTTCGTACCGGCCACTACCAGTTGCAGATCGGACTTTTCTTGCTGGGCTACGGTCGGATCGATAATATACTCACCATTCACCCGGCCGACCTTCACTCCGCCGATGGGTCCGGCAAAAGGAATCTCGGAAATATGTAACGCCGCCGAAGCTCCGATTAAAGCCGCCAAACTCGGTTCGTTGTCGGGATCTACCGAAAGCACCGTCGCCGCAACCTGGACATCATTCCGAAACCCCTCCGGAAATAGAGGCCGAATCGGACGGTCGATGGTCCGGGCCGCTAAGACCGCGCTCTCTGCAGGCCGGCCTTCCCGCTTGATGAAGCCGCCGGGAATCTTACCCACCGCATAGAGGCGTTCTTCATAATCCACTAATAATGGAAAGAAGTCAATGCCCTCACGGATCTTATCCGACATTACCGCAGTTACCAGCACTACTGTTTCTCCAAAACGGACCAACACGGCGGCATTGGCCTGTTTAGCCACAGTTCCGTATTCAATGACCAGAGGACGACCCCCCAGGGTCATCTCCCATTTCTGCATCACGTAAAACCCCCTTACCATACCCTACTATCTTTGACCAATAAAACAGGATAATCTCGGTGTTAGTATGTCCCTTCCGCCGAAAAAACCGCCGGTTTTTTCAAGCAACCGTCGAAGAACGGTCCCTTGAAAAACATCAGTCTACCATACTCCGGAAAAAATGTTCCATATAGAAAGAAAAGCGGATAACCCGCTTTTCTGACTATTTACGAAGACCTAACCGTTCAACTATTGCACGATACCGAGTGATGTCCTTTTCGCTCAGATAATTCAGCAAACCGCGGCGTTGTCCGACCATTTTCAGCAAACCACGCCGTGAATGGTGGTCTTTTTTATGGACTTTCAGATGTTCGGTGAGGTAATTGATCCGTTCGGTCAAAATCGCGATCTGTACCTCGGGAGAACCGGTATCTCCTTCGTGTAAACCATATTTACTGATGAGATCATGCTTTTTATCAGCAGTCAGCAACTTGAATTCACCTCCTTTGAATATCAACGTGCTTGGCACGTACCGCCTGCCGCCGAGGGTTTCGCCGGAGTTGCGTAAACTCCCAGCCAGTGGTTGCGGTCACGCCACAAATGGCGTTAACCAAACTAATTGTACCATAAATCGGAACACTGTCAAGGAAAAATATTCGCTACCACCCGGTCTCTGCTCATTCCACCCCCCGGAAATAGTGACCTTTTGTGATACCCCGTCCGGTAAGTTCCTTGAGCTGATCCAGAACAATATCTCCATGCCGGGCCGCGATCCCGGGGTCGTTTGCTACCTGGCGGTAAAGCCGGACAATGGCCGCGACTTTCTGTGCAGGCAGAGTCTTGAGTTCCAACCGCCAGACCAAGCCGGAGAAAGCCGCATGATCCAGATCGGCGTACAGACAAAGATCCACACTGTTTAAGAGGTGCATTCGGCAGTACTGATCGGGATAGATCGGAAAATCTAAGTTGAGCCTGTCCCGTAATGCAAACTGTCCCCGGTTGCTGCACAATCCGGGACAGGCTCCGGTCTTTCCAAGTACCGTATGGAGCGGGCAATATTCGGAGACCATCAATTCAAGCGGCCCTTGAACCAGGCACTCCAGCCGGATACCGGTTTTGAGCCCGGATATCTGCTCCAGGGTCAACTCCGGTGAGATTGTAATCTGGGCAATCCGCGGGCCGGCGAGTTCGGCCAAGGCCGCGGAATTGAAGCAATTTAGCGGATAATTGAGATAGAGCGGCCCAGTCCCATACTCCTGGACTCTTTGAAGCGTTCCAAGGTCGGAAATCATGATTCCATCAGCCGGAAGTCCCAGGGCTAACTCCAGGCATTGCTCCCATATGCCGCGCTGACCTTCGCGATTGATCCGCGGTAAACCCACAACCAATTCCGCCCGGGATAGATGGGCGATATCAATTGCTTCCCGAAACGATTTCTCGTCCCAATGAAATCCGGTCAGTTCATCACCACCGGCGTAGATTAACGCCGCACCTTCGCCGGCTGCCGCGGCGACCCCCTCCAAATCTCCCACCCATACGCTGAGCAAGCGCCCCTCTGATTGAACCGGAACAGACCCGGAAGATTTTTCGGCTTGAGATCCATCGAACTTTACTGGGCCTGCCGTGAGGCTTAAAGAATCCGGCAGCTTTACCCGGGGGCGACGATAAATATCGAGTTTTTTTGCGGTCAGTTCTTGTATCGCCTTACGACGTAACTGATTCAATTCCCCGATAGGCAACATTACATTCTCGGGGAGGGAAATCTCCAAGCCTCCCAAGCGAAAGGGTGTATTTCCCAGTCTGCCCAGCTGTTCCTCGAGCACATCCCGGGTAAGAGGCCGGTTTTTTGCGGGTTGCAGGGGCGTATCACTCAAGGCTGTACCACGATTACCGGTGGCATCCCGAAGGGTGATCCGGAGCGCTCCGCCGGCGTTCCCGTTTACCTCAGCATTGCAGGGGATTTTAAGTGCAACGCTGTCCGGGGCAAGCCCCTGTTTTAGGCGGCGGTCGTTTTGGATTGAAAACACTTTGAAGATCCGGTCTCCCGGAAAAACTTTATGGTCAATGGTTAATTCAACCACGGAACCCCGCGGGGCCTGATCAATTTTGCGACCGTCCCGGAAAAGCTCCCGAACCGGACTAACTGCCCGGCCGCCTTGACTTACCCAGGCCTCCACCTCATCCCCGATCTCCAAGTCCGCCTCAAGTTTCAACCGCAATCGGCGCTGAAGTTTATCGAAGAAAGCCACCCGTCCCAGATAAACCCCACGATTATTGGGACGGGTAAAGCTCATCAGTTCATGGTTGCGGTTACCTCCGGCATAACCGGTTGAGAAACCCCGATTGAACGCTTGTTCCAACTCCTGCCATTCTCCGGGGTCAACTTGAAAGTCCTGGGGATGATGGTAATACCGATCCA